>NZ_JBIUWQ010000007.1:0-144362 GCF_044743525.1 Pseudomonas sp. NPDC087598
CATCTCCTTCGCGATGAGCAATGTGTCTATTAAAAAGTGTCCACCATGTGTCCGAACACCTGTCCACCATGTGTCCGGTACATACAGGGAGAGGGTTAGGGTGAGGGCTTTGACGTATTCAGCTTCACCGCCTCACGAATCAATGCCACCAGGGCCTTTTCATCAATCACCTCACCCTCATGCACATCAATAGCCCGCCGTGTATTGCCCTCAAGGCTTGAATTGAACAATCCCGTCGGATCTGCCAGCGAGGCGCCCTTGGCAAAGGTCATTTTCACCACTGACTTGTACGTCTCGCCTGTGCAGATAATCCCGCCATGCGACCACGTCGGCACGCGCCATTTCCACTCTTCAACCACTTCGGGATCAGCCTTGCGCATGATCAAACGGATCTTCGCGAGCGTGTCGCCGCGCCAGTCAGCCAGCGCCTTGATGCGCTGATCGATCAGCGCCGACGCTGACTCCGTGCCCTCTTCCTGCTTGTCCTTGTTCATGACGAGTCCTCTACGGATACGAGTGGAAGAACTCTAGACTCGACACTTTCCTCCCGCCAGTTTCCGGCCTCAACGCACGTTGCGGTACAACATCAATCGCGCACTTTCGTGCAAGCCTCGGGTCAGCTCCACCAGCCGCTGAAACTCTTGCGGGTGTTGTTCGGCGACGTTCTCCAGCGGCGTTGCCGAGCGCAAGTCGTGCAGGGTCGGCGCGCTGCCGTCGTGTTGCATTTGCAGCAGATGATGGCGAGTCACGCCGCCGATCAGCGGGAACGTACCCTCGCGCAGCACCAGCGGCACCACCCGTTCACCCTCGGGCGCCGGTTGCTGAATATCGCGGCCCATCGCGCCATTGGTGAACGGGATGCCGGCCATTCCGGCGACGGTCGGCAGCAGATCCGCCAGGCCCACGGCTTCATCAATCACCCGGGGTTTGAGCAGTCCCGGGGCGTGAATCAGCATCGGCACATGATTGCTTTCCAGCCCCAGTTGCTCAAAGGCTGGCGGCATGTGCGGGATCTGGCTGATACGTGTGTTGTGGTCGCCAAAGAACACGAAAATCGTGTTGTCGTAGTAACCACCGGCCTTGGCCATGTCCATCAACTTGCCGATGTTGAAATCCAGCAGGCGCACGGCGTTGTATTGCTCGACACTGCGTGAGCCGGCGGCCTGCACCTGTTCCAGCGACAGGTTGCTGACCTGGAATCCGTCGTTGTCCTTGGGAATGGTGAACGGCCGGTGGTTGCCCGACGTTTGCACGTAAGCGAAAAACGCCTGGTCTTTCGGCAGATCGCGCAGGATCCGGTCGCTTTCCTTGAACAGGTCCAGATCGGAAATCCCCCAGACATCCACCAACGGCGAGCGCCAGTCGCTTTCCTGATACAGCCGCACGCCATCGATGCTTTGCTGGATCAGCGCATTAATATTGGCCCAGCCGGCATTGCCGCCGATCATGTAGAGCTTTTGATAATCGTTGAACGCGTTGATCAGCGTGTGCTGGCGAGTGATCAGCGGATGGCGGGTTGCAGTCTCTTGGCGGGTGACGTCGGGGACACCGGTGATGCTCGCCCAGACGGTTTTCGCCGTGCCGGTGACCGGGACGTAGAAGTGTTTGAAAAACCAGCTCTGGCTCGCCAATCGGTCGAGATTGGGTGTCGGGTTCAGCGGATTGCCATAGGCGCCGACGGCGCTGGTGCCGAGGGACTCAAGCATGACGAACATCACGTTCGGCGCGCCTGCAACCCGATAAGGCTGCACGGCTTGCCGGCGATCAAACGTCAGGCTTTGTGCGTCTGGCTGATCTACGCCCAGATAGCGCGAGACCACCGGGTAATGCGCGCGCACCTGGCTCTCATCGAACTGCGCTTGCCCGGCCTTGAGCGTGTCGTACAAAAACAGCACCGGGTTGAGTCCCAGCGCGGCAATCTGCGCGTTGCCGGAAAAAAACGCATCGCTCCAGCGCAGCGGCACCGGGTTCTCCAGATTGAGGTTCTCCACTCGACCCAGTAAAGCCAGGAGCACGGCAACCAGTCCGATGCCGCTTCCGACCGCCAGCGAAGAGCGTCGAATGGCCTGCGGTTCGCGCGCCAACGTCAGCCGTTCAAGACGCAGCAATCCGTAGAACCACAGGCCCAGCGCCGTCAGCCAGCCAAGCGCGATCCACAGGACTGGATAGGTTTCCCACACCATCTGCTGCGAGATCTGCGCGTCCTCCAGATAACGCAGCACCGTCGCGTTGATGCGCACGCCAAGGTAGGCGTAATGGCCAAAATCGATGATGTACACCAGGCCGACAAGGCCCACCGCCAACAGCCAATATCCCCGCGCAACAGCGCGCAATAACGGGACGCGGGTCAGGTTCCAGCGCGGCAGCCACGCCAGCACCGCCAACGGCAATATCAACAGCACCGCCAGGCGCAGATCGAAACGCAAGCCGATACCGAGGGTTTCCAGCAGTTGCGGGTTATCGACAAACTCGCTGACAGCGACACCCGAGAAACCCAGCACAAACACCAGCCTGAGCAGGGCAAACAGCAAAAACGCCAACCCTGCCGCACCCACGCCGTAGCGCAAGCGTCGCGATTGCAACCAGCCCATCGTTACCTCTGTGTCATTCGTTCAGATAGAAGATGCAGCGACGCTGGAATTGCGCCGCAGCCGTTGCCAGACCGCTTTCATGCAGAGCAGCGTGGTGGCCACCAGGCAGTAACCGACCAAGAGCGGATCGATCAGGTAATCCCAGTAGTTTTCCGACGCTTTGAGCCTCAGGGCAAACGCCAGCGTGCCGAGTGCGAGCATCCACACCGCCAAGCCGTTGCGCAGCCACAACAACGCCAACGCAGCCAGACCGATGCACACGATCATCGGTCGGGGATTGAAGCCCCAGCGATAAGGATCGACATAGGTCAGGCCCATCGTCGCCGGGTACAACACCGCCGCCAGCAGGCCAAACAGCAACAACAGCTGCAGGTGCGCCGAGGGTTTCAGCGGTTCGACAATACCCAGTCGCAACAGGCTGGCCCAGCCCAGCAACACCAGTGTGGTGATTGCCAGATCATCGGTAAAACTGCGCACATACGCGGCCAGCGGCAGTTCGTTGAGCGGAATGAAACTGATTATCGCCAACGCCGGCAGCAACCACGGGCGCCAACGCCGGGTAACACGCAACGAACCCAGCAGGACAAAACCGAGCAGGATGAAACTCAAATGGGCTTGCCACAAAAACGGCATCACAGGCGCTCCGCCAGCCAGGCATCGTTGAAGCTGACATGTTTGATGAAGGTGTTATTCCACGAATACACCAGGTGATAGAGACCATCGGTGCCACGGCTGAAGTACGGGTATTCGTACTCGAAGTCACAGCCCTGCGGCTTGCACACGCGATAATCCAGATTGCTCAGGAAACGTTGTTCGAGTGGCAGCCGTCGCGCTCCACTGGAAGCGCGAAAGCCTTCGCCGATGATCGCCTTGTATGCCTGCGGCGAGAACGGCTGGCCGAGCGGGTCCGGTGACTGATCGAGTTCGATGACACTGCGCCAGTTGTTGAGATTGGCATCGGTGCCGTACAGGCTGAGCTTGAAACGGCCGTCCTGCAGATCGTTGAGTGCCACCAGCAAACCGTCGTCAGCGGTGCCGACGGCGGCCAGTGACGAATTGGGATTGGCCGGTTCCAGTGGATAGGGTTCGCTCCAGGTTTGCCCGGCGTCCTCGGTGCGACTGGCCAACACGCGGTGATGGGTGTCACCGGCATAACGCAACATCGCCACGGCGCGGCGTTCATCCAGCGGCACAATGGTCGGTTGCAGTGAATGCTTGCCACGGCTGATGCGGAATTTATCGATGACTGCGCCGTCCGCGCTCAGGTACAGGTATTCGGCAAACTTGCCCATGAACTCGTGATACACCGGCAGGCCGATCGAACCGTCGGCATGGAAGACTGGTGCGGCGCGCACCAGCGTGCTGATGTTGAAGAATGGCGAGGTGATCAGCTGTCGCGGTGCTGTCCAGTTACGCCCCATGTCATCGGAGACCATGACGTTGATCGCACTGGTCGCCCACCCCCCCACGGACACCGAAACGTAGAACATCCACAGGCGTTGATCGGGCGCCAGGGCGATTACCGGGTTGCCGAGCTTGCGGATGTAGCGGCGAGTGCCGTCGCGGGTCGATTCGCGGGTGGCCAGCACTTGTTCGGCGCCCCACTCCGCGCTGGTGGCGTCATAGCGCGCGGTGCGGATCTGCACGTCGGCGGCACCCTCTCGTGAGCCGGCAAACCACACCGCCATCAAGTCCCCGCCGGGCAACGCCGTAACGGAAGACGAGTGCACAAAATCTTTCAGTTCAGAAGATACAAAACGACTGCTGTACACCGGTTCAGATGCTTGCAGCGCTGCGTCGACTGACGGTGTCGCCAGCGCAAACGGCGCCAGCACATGGGCCGGGTGGCTGCGCCATGCAGCGAGGAAAACCAGGCTCACGGCAAGACTGCCAAGAATGAATTTCAAGCGAAAAGACAACGCACGCATAGTGGACTCGCGGCAAAGGCAGGATGGGTAACAATCGGCAAGACATCCTTGTCAGCGCGTCGAATCGTCCGGCAAGCGGCGACGGCGTCCGGTGAGCATCGACAACGGCAAGTTGTCGCGAACCTGAAAACTTTCAAACACCGCGGCGGCGATGTGGATGCAGACCAACACCAGCAAGCCGTCAGCCGCGGTTTCATGGACTCGCAGCGGCCAGTCGGCCCCCCATAAAGCGTCGACCTCCTCCATGGCCCAACCGCTGAGGCCGGTGGTCAACATCGTCAGCAACATCAAAATCATCACCAGCGCACCCAGCGGCGAATGCCCGAGGCGATGTGCGGGCCGCCCGGCAAGTAGCGATCGAATGTGGCTCGCCAGTCTTGCCGGTGTCGGCCAGAAGTCAGCCCAGCGCGCACTGCGTGGCCCGACGAATCCCCACACCAGTCGCACCAGCAGCCAGCCAACGGCGTAATAGCCGAGCCAGACATGCCAGTCGTCGCCGGCCTCATTGAAGAAGTAATTGCCGACAAAGACGCCTGCGATGGACAGATGAAACAGCCGCACTACGGGATCCCACAGGCGCAGGGACGCGCTCGGCATCAGCCCTTGATCTCGGTCTTGACCGCTTTACCGCTGACCGGATCGTGGTAGATCTCGACCTTGCGCTTGTCCTTGTCGAAACCGTAGATCTCGTAGCAATTGCCGTCGGTGACTTTGAATTTGCTGATTTCGTAGCCCTGACTTTTCAGGTTTTCCTGAAACGCCTTCTGGTCTTGCCATTGCGAACGTTCAGCAGTGGTGCATTGCGGGCCGGCAATGGCCAACGGGCTGGCGACAATCAGGGACAACAGCAGAAGTTTGCGCATGGAAACACTCTCGCTCGATGAGGAAGGCCTCACTGTGCAAAAGCAACCTTAGCGAAAGCTTAGTTGGCAATGAGTCGTTACATCTTTCCCGTCGGCTCGACTGCCACGACTCGCTGCGCAGCGGCATGATGCCGCCGATCAAACGTCCTGTTTCCCAGCGAGAACCGTCCATGCGTCTACTTCTGGTCGAAGATGATCGTGCCCTCGGGCAAGGCATCCGCGTTGCATTGAGCAACGAAGGCTACACCCTCGACTGGTTGCAGGACGGGGTCAGCGCCTTGCATGCCTTGCGCAGCGAAAGTTTTGACCTGCTGTTGCTCGATCTCGGTCTGCCACGGCTCGACGGTCTGGCGCTGCTGCAACAATTGCGTGGCGAACAGCAGGATCTGCCGGTGTTGATCCTTACCGCCCGCGACGGCACCGCCGAGCGTATTGCCGGGCTGGATGCCGGTGCCGATGACTACTTGATCAAGCCGTTCGATGTCGACGAATTGAAGGCTCGCATCCGTGCCTTGTTGCGGCGCAGCCAGGGCCGTGCGCAACCGTTGCTGGAACACGCCGGCGTTTGCCTTGATCCGGTCAGCCAGCAAGTGACCTGGCACGGCGACGACGTGGTGGTGACGCCGATGGAGTACCAACTGCTGCATCAACTGATGGTTCGCCCCGGCAAAGTCGTCACCCGCGAACGCTTGTCGCGGGCGCTTTACGGTTGGCAGGAACGGGTCGAAAGCAACACCCTCGAAGTGTTGATCCATAACCTGCGCAAGAAACTTTCCAATGAGCTGATCCGCACGGTACGCGGCGTTGGTTATGTCGTGGAGCTCAAGCCATGATTTCCATACGCGCACGCATACTGGTGCCGGTGTTGATTCTGGTACTGATCGGCGATGTGCTGATCAGTTGGCTGGTGCTGCGCGACAGTCACCATGAAATCGAGGAGGTCTATGACGCGCAACTCGCGCAAAGTGCGCGTCTGTTGCAGGGTGTCCTCGCGCAACGTGCGCCGGGGGACAACGACTGGGACCGGCTGCATCAGGCGTTCGACGAAGCCATGAGCCGGGTCGGCGATGGCGAGGCCGCACATCCGTATGAAACGCGCTTGACGTTTCAGGTCTGGCGCAGCGACGGCCAGTTGCTGATGCGCTCGGCCGAGGCTCCGGAACTGGCAGCGCCGCCGACGACCCTCGGCTCTCACGACTTGATGGAAAACGGCCGCGACTGGTGCGCCTTCCTGCTCAAGGATAGCCGGCAAGGCCTGCTGATCTGGGTCGGTGAGCGTGATGACATTCGTCAGGACCTGATCGAGCGCATCGTCGGCCATACCGTGTGGCCCAGCGTGATCGGTGTGCCGCTGCTGGCCGTGTTGATCTGGCTGACCATCGGCTGGGGCCTGCAACCGCTGCGCGCCATGGCGCAGAGCATTCGCGGGCGCGACACCGAAACCCTGAAACCGCTTAACCTCAGCCCCCTGCCCCACGATCTTGAACCGATGCAAACGGCGCTCAACCGGCTGTTGCAGCAGATCGACAATCTGCTGGCCCGCGAGCGGCGTTTCATTGCCGATGCCGCTCATGAACTGCGTACACCGTTGGCCATTCTGCGAATCCACGCGCAAAACGCGCAACTGGCCGGCACGCCGCAACAACGTGAAGAGGCGCTGGAGTTTCTCCTCAGCGGCGTCGACCGCGCCACGCGTATTGCCAGTCAGCTACTGACTATGGCGCGGATCGAACCGCGTCTGGCCCATCCGCAAAACTACCCGGTGGAATTGACTGCACTGGTGCGCGAGGAACTGGCGGAACTGACCCCGTTGGCACTGGAAAAAAACGTCGAACTGATCCTCGACAGCGACCACCACTGCCCGGTGGAAACCGACCCCGTTGCACTGGCGATCGCCTTGCAAAACCTGCTGACCAATGCGCTGAACTTCGCCCCGCCGGGCAGCGAGGTGCGGGTCCAGGTGCAGCCACAAGCATCCGGCGCCGTGCACATCAGCGTCGAAGATGCCGGCCCCGGGATCAATGAAGAGGATTACGCACGACTGTTCGAGCGCTTTTACAGCCACGGCCACGCCAATGGCGCCGGGCTCGGGTTGGCGATTGTGCAGATGATCGTCAGCAAGATCGGTAGCACGCTAAAGCTGTACAACCTGCCGGAAGGTGGCTTGTGTGCGGAGCTGCGGATTAATCAGACCCTGCCAAGCAATTAAGTCTGGCCTGTGGCGAGGGAGCTTGCTCCCGCTGGGTCGCGAAGCGGCCCTCGCTCTTCATAAAAAAGCGGGGCCTGCTGCGCAGTCCAGCGGGAGCAAGCTCCCTCGCCACAGTTAATCACAGGCAGATATCAACTCAAGCAAGCCTCTTTTGACCTGATTTTTCAATTCAGGGTGTTTTGACAAAATTTTCATTTCTGTCCGCTTAAGATCGCCGTCCTCGTTGGGGAGTAGCCTGTTTCCGAGTCACTCGGAAGCGTTCGTATCAACATTCTCGGCAACCTGCCGTGGTACGAACACCTTTTGGTTGGTGAGACCGACGACACATCCATGCCTAAAGTCGGGCGTGTGGTTGTGTCGTTGACTCATAGCCCGACTGGAAGTGTTGCCGTGAATCCTGTTTCCCTCATATTCCTCGCCCTTGCAATGTCCACGGATGCGTTCGCCGCCGCCATCGGCAAAGGCTCCAGCCTGCACAAACCACGTCTGAGCGAAGCCCTGCGCACCGGTCTGATCTTCGGTGTCATCGAAGCCATCACCCCCATCATCGGCTGGCTTATCGGCCAGGCCGCCACGCGCTGGGTTGCCGAATGGGATCACTGGATCGCATTCACCTTGCTGGTGATCCTCGGTCTGCACATGATCTACAACGGTCTGAAGCATGAAGATGAGGAAGAGGAAAAACCCGGCCAGCACTCATTTCTGATTCTCGCCGTCACCGCGTTTGCCACCAGCATCGATGCACTTGCCGTTGGCGTGGGCCTGGCGTTTGTCGACGTCAACATCTGGGTGGCGGCCGCCGCGATTGGTATGGCAACCATGACCATGGTGACCATTGGCGTGATGCTCGGCCGCGTGCTGGGTGCGGTGGTCGGCAAACGTGCGGAAATCGTCGGTGGCGTGGTGTTGATGATCGTCGGTGCGACGATTCTGTATGAGCATCTGTCGGTCTGACTCAGCGCGAGCCTTGGCTAGCTCGGTCTCGGCTGAGTTGATTCATGAATCGGGGCCTGTGACAGGCAGCGATTTCCTGATGGATGGCGGCGTTACAGCGGCGTACTGGTACGGCGATCTGGCGTCGCAATAACCAGCTCTTTTGCCAGGCTCAACGCGTTGCCGATCGCGGCGCCGCTGGCGGTGTTGTCGAAAATGCACCAAGTGGCGACGCCCTGCTCTGTCGCGACCTGCAACGCTTGCGCGAGTTGTTGCAGGTAGGGCAAATCGTAGGCGCTGTGGTAGATGCGCGGCGAACCGTGCAAGCGCCAATATTTCGTGCCCTGCCAGCCTCTCGGTGAAGCGTCATTGCTGATACGTGAGGGGTCAACCGCCGCTTGACTGACTTGATACTTGATCAATAGCGGCTCGGCGCTGACCCACGACTCATGTCGCGGTTCCAGCACCACTGGCCCGGCGAAACGCTGGCGCAATGCGCTGAAAAAACCTTCGGCAACAGCGGCATCAAACGCCAGCGACGGCGGTAACTGCACCAGCAGGCAGCCCAGGCGATCGCCTAATCCGCTGCACTGCCCAAGGAATTCATCCACCGTCGCCTCACTGCCGGCAAGGCGCCGTTCATGGGTGATGTGTTTGGGCATCTTCACTGAAAAAGCAAAACCGTCCGGCACCGAATCTGCCCAGCGTTCGTAGGTTTGTCGGCGATGCGGGCGATAGAACGAGCTGTTGATTTCGACGCTGTTGAACTGCGTGGCATAACGCTGCAAATGCGTGCCGTCAGCCGGGAATACCGGCCAATGCTCACGCGCAAGACTCCAACCTGCACAACCGATGAAAATCAATTGTCTGCCTCCATTGCAATGTAGGAGCTGCCGCAGGCTGCGATCTTTTGATGTTGTTTTTTCAAGATCAAAAGATCGCAGCCTGCGGCAGCTCCTACACGGTTGGCGAGAAACCTACAGGGTTATTTTTTGCCGGGCAGTACGGAGCTGAGCACTTGCTTGGCGGCCTGGACGATGATGCCGGCCTCATCCGGATCGCCCTTGAGCAACGTCGTGGCGAATTTCTTAGCCTGTTCGAGCTTGATGTGCGGCGGCAGTGGCGGCACGTTCGGGTCGGTCTTGAATTCGATCAGCACCGGTACGTCCGAGGCCAGTGCCTGCTCCCAGGCAGCCGCGACGTCTTCTTCGCGGTCGACGAAAATACCCTTCAGGCCGATGGAAATGGCGAACAGGTGATACGGCACGTCCGGGATGCTCTGCGACGCTTCGAACTTGGGATCACCCTCCATCACCCGCTGCTCCCAGGTGACCTGATTGAGATCTTCGTTGTTGAACACCGCGCAGATCCATTTCGGGCTTTGCCACTGGCGCCAGTATTTGGCGACGGTGATCAGTTCGGCCATGTTGTTCATTTGCATGGCGCCATCGCCCACCAAGGCAATCACCGAACGCTCGGGGTAGGCGAATTTCGCCGCAATCGCATAAGGTACTGCGGCGCCCATCGAGGCCAGGCCGCCGGACAATGAGCACTGCATGCCACGGCGGATTTTCAGGTCGCGGGCGTACCAGTTGGCGCACGAGCCCGAATCGCTGGTGATGATCGCCGCATCCGGCAGGCGCGGTGACAGCTCATACACCACCCGTTGTGGGTTGATTGGGTTTGCCTTGGCCATGGCGCGTTTTTCCAGAGTTTTTTCCCAGGTGCCGCGCCAGCCCTCTACCTTTTTGCGCCATTTGCCCGAGGTTTTCTGTTCGAGCAGCGGCAGCAATGCGGCGAGCGTTTCCGCCGCGTCGCCTTGCAGGTTGACCTCCATCGGATAGCGCAGGCTGAGCATGTCGGGTTGCAAATCGATCTGCACGCCCCGCGCCTGGCCTTCCTTGGGTAAAAATTCGGCATACGGGAAACCCGAGCCGATCATCAACAACGTGTCGCACTCGGTCATCAGTTTGTAGCTGGGTTCGGTGCCGAGCAGGCCGATGCTGCCCGTGACCCACGGTAGATCGTCGGGCAACGCGGCTTTACCGAGCAGTGCCTTGGCCACCCCGGCGCCAAGTTTTTCCGCCACCGCGATCACTTCATCAGTGGCCTGCAAAGCGCCGGCGCCGACCAGAATCGCGACTTTTTCACCGGCATTCAACACCTCGGCGGCACGTTGCAAATCCGCCTCGTAAGGCAACACTCTCGGTTTGCTGTAACCGACACCGGAATGCGCAGTGCCGTGGGTTCGGGCCGGCGCTTCGTAGGGCAGATCCTGCAAATCATTGGGCAGGATGATCGCCGTAACGCGGCGTTCGCCGACCGCCGTGCGCACCGCGCGATCGAGCAAATGGCGCACTTGCGACGGCGCCGAAGCCTGCTGCACGAAGGCGCCGGCGACATCCTTGAACATCGAGACCAGATCCAGTTCCTGTTGGTAGTGACTGCCCAGCGCAGTGCGCGCCTGCTGACCGACAATCGCCAGCACCGGCATGTGGTCCATCCGCGCATCGTAGAGCCCGGTGATCAGGTGCGACGCGCCCGGCCCTGAAGTCGCAATGCACACACCCAGTTCACCGGTGAACTTGGCGTGGGCCGAGGCCATGAACGCGGCCATTTCTTCATGGCGGGCCTGAATGAATTCGATCTTGCCCTTCGCCCGATCGAGCGCGCCAAACACGCCATTGATGCCATCCCCCGGATAACCAAAAATCCGCGTGACGCCCCATTGGCTGAGCCGCTCAACCAGAAAATCTCCAACTGTCATCGTCATCGTGTTCCTCGCCTTTCACCGGTGCATCGGGCATTCCCGGCAGTGCATCCGCCGAGAAGTGTAAGGGTCTGGACAGTCGGGGCGACGGCGAAGTTTCGATTGATTTGCCGGGACAACACACCGCCCCGGTGTTTGTCCGCAAAACCACCGGTGGGGCACAATGCGCATCATCAATCGGTTTACAAGGGACAAATCAACATGGACTTGCCAACGATATGGCACCCGCGATTCGCTGATACACCAATCGAACAACAGACCATTGGCGAGTCTCGCGCCGATGTACTGCGGGTGACGCCTGCGGGTTCGGCGCCGTTGTTTGTAAAGTCTGAGCAGGTGATGACCTGGGGCGAATTACCCGGGGAAATTCAGCGACTGCGCTGGCTGGCCGAACAGGATCTACCGGCGCCACGGGTGCTCGACACCACCACCGAAAATGAGCGCAATTGGTTGCTGATGACGGCTGTGCCCGGTCGCGATCTGGCCAGCAGCGTGCACCTGGCGCCGGAGCAGATTGTCACGCTTCTGGCCGATGCCCTGCGATCACTGCACGCGGTTGCGATCAACAGCTGCCCTTTCGATCACCGCCTCGAAGCGAAGATCGCTCTCGCCCGCGAGCATCTGCTGGCGGGCCTGATTGACGAGGAAGATTTCGACGATTCACGTCTGGGTCTCAGCGCTGAACAGGTGTTCCAGCAACTACTCGCCGAGCGTCCTGATCACGAGGATCTGGTGGTGACCCATGGCGATGCGTGCCTGCCCAATCTGCTCGCTGACAATGGCCGGTTCAGCGGTTTTGTCGACTGCGGGCGACTTGGCGTCTCTGACCGTTATCAGGATCTGGCCTTGGCCGCACACAGCATCACCGACAACCTCGGCGAGCAGTGGCTGCCGGTGTTTTTCGAGGCCTATGGCGTAGAACCGGATCAGCAGCGGATAGCCTTTTATCAGTTGCTCGACGAGTTTTTCTGAGGTGTCTCGAGGGTTCAGCGTTCAACGATGCGGATGCACCGTCCACGCCACCAGTTTGATCACGACGGGCCGCACGACAAGGATGCACAGGAATGCCACCGGCATCGCCAACTTGTAGGCGTGCAACGCATTACTCAAGTAGTCGTTATCAATACCGAAGTTGGCGGCGGTGATCACCAGCGACATCAGAAACGCCATGATCGTCGCCATGTACAACGCAAACACATAGGGCGTGGCACGCGGTGAAAGCTTGCGACGGCTGACACTCAGCGCATCGCTGCCAGTACTTTGATTCATAGGGCTTTTCCATCCATTGACAGGGAGCGGGCACCTTAACAAGCGAAATCCCCCTCAACTAGACGGCTAATCGCAGGTACTTTATAAAGCATAACTTACGAATCAAACCGTTCTCGGCAGGCTATGGATGAATCTGTTAGCGGCAATTGCCAGTTTTATCAAAGTGGTTGAAGCAGGTTCCATTGTCGGCGCCGCCAAAGCCCTGGGCGTCAGTGCGGCAGCGGTGAGCCAAACGCTGAATCGTCTGGAGACGCATCTGGGCGTGCGACTCCTGCAACGCACCACGCGGAGCATGGCGCTGACTGAAAACGGCGCGGTGTACTACGACAAGGTCAAGCGCATCGCGGCAGATCTGGAGTCGGCACAAAGCTCGATCAGCAACGAGCAAACCGAGCTGCAAGGACGGCTGAGCATCGCCTCCACTTCTGCATTCGGCCGGCATGTGCTCGCGCCATTGATTGCCGGGTTCGCGGCGCTGCACCCGCGTCTTCTGCTGGAGCTATCGAACACCAACCGCAAGATCAATCACATCCAGGACGGTATCGACTTGAGCCTGCGGATCAAACCGCAACTGGAAGATGGCATTGTTGCGCGCAGGATCGTTTCGCTGCCCTTCGTCATGTGCGCCGCCCCCGCGTATCTGGAGCGCGCAGGCGCGCCGCAATCGCCGGACGATCTGCAAAACCATGCGTGCCTGGCGTTCCGTTACCCATTGGACGGGCGTTTTCTACGTTGGACTTTTTCTCGGGACGGCCAGAGTTACGAGGCCAATATCAATGCCACGACCATCAGCGATGACATCGATGCACTGGCGCAGATGGCGGTCAACGGTGCGGGCATCACGCGACTGGCCGAGTTTGTCGCGGCGCCGTACATCGCCAGCGGCCAACTGCTGCCGCTGTTCGAAAACCATGACGGCGCAGGTCACGGCTTTGTCGAGCGAATGGACATTTATGCCTGTGTGCAGGAGCGTGCGGCGATCACTCCGAAGGTCAAGGCATTCATGGACTATCTGATCGAACACCTGAAGGTGCGCTGGCCGCAGGAAGATGCTTTGGCCGCACCGTTTCAAGCCTCCACTGACAAGGAATTGCTGTGAGCAAATCACGTTATGCCAAGGGCTCCGGTCGGCCTCCGGTACATCTGGCCTCGATAAATACAGAGGATTCGGCGGCAGGCCATCTGGTTTTTGCCGGCGGCGTTTGCGGGGACCGTCACATTCCCTTCTGCTCCCGCGACGAACTGCTGGGAATGCTCAAAGACCTGATACTTGCGCGTGTACCTTTTTCGGTCGGCGGCATGTGTCCCGGTCCAGCGGATGAAGTCGGTTTGCTGATCGACAACGCAGAGCTGACGGGAGCCTGTATCGAGCTGTCCTGGATCGGCTCGCAACAATGGATGGTGCGCGAAAGTGCGAACGCTTCTGGCACATGGCAGCAAGAACCTGATGCCAGCCAAATCGCCAATTTAATGTTCAATCCGGACTCGCTGAAACGCTCGGATTAAGGCAAAGTCCACCTCGCCAATCGAGGCTCATCACGGAAGATAAAAACAATGAAACATGCTTTCGGCGCTCTGCTTCTTTTCTGCCTGACCACCCACGTATTCGCTGACGACACCCCTATCGGTTTCCAGCGCTCGACCCTGCCGGACGCGAGCAATGAGCGTCCGTTGGAAATGGTCGTCTGGTATCCAGCCGGTGCAACCACTGCCGCACCGAAACTGGTCGCCGACAACCCGGCGTTTGTCGGTGTAATGGTCGCGGAAAATGCGCCACCGGCTGCCGGTGAGCATCCGTTGGTAGTGCTCTCACACGGTTACCGCGGCAACTGGAGCAACCAGGCATGGCTGGCCAGCGCGCTCGCGCACCAGGGTTATATCGTCGCGGCGGTCAATCACCCCGGCAGCACCACGCATGACCGCAGCCCTCAGGCGGCGGCGCAGTTATGGCTGCGTCCTGCGGATGTCAGTCGAGCCATCGATGCGGTGACGGCTCAGCCGGAAAAGTTCGGTATGGTCGCGAAATCGCGCATTGCCGTCGTAGGCCACTCTCTCGGCGGCTGGACCAGCCTGGAAATCGCTGGCGCGCGCTTCGATACCGAGCGTTTCGCCGAAGACTGCAAAGTCCATTCGCAATTGTCCAGTTGCTCCGTTTATCAGCAGATGAATCCCGCCAGCCAAGCGGATTCGAAGACACGACTGGCCGCCGACTTGCGTGACAAACGCGTGTCTGCCGTGGTGTCACTGGACCTTGGTCTGTCGCGTGGTTTCACAGATACCAGCCTTGCGGCACTGCCTGTTCCGGTGCTGGTCATCGCAGCGGGCGTGCCGTCGCAAGACCTGCCCGCTCAGCTTGAGTCCGCCGATCTGGCCAAACGACTGCCAAAATCATCGAGCCAATACGTCGAGATCAGCGACGCCAGCCACTTCAGTTTCATGTCGCCATGCAAGCCTGGCGCGATGGAAATGCTGGAAGAAGACGCACCCGGCGACGGCATCATTTGCACCGATGGCGACGGTGAACGCGGCCGAACTGAAATTCAGCAGCAGACGATTTCGCTGATCAGCGAGTTTCTGGCGCGCTCTGCTGCGGGTTGAAATCGGTAAGGGGTTTATCACCAATAAGGGAACACGCCACACAGGGCATTTCCCTCATAACCATGCAGGAGCGGCCCCCAAAACATCAACGGCCCACACGCATAAAGTGGATCGGACAGGTGCTGCCCGTTCTGCAGCTTGCACACCGGCAACTTCAATGGAACGGGCACGACCACTGCCCAGAGCGTGACCCCGCACCATTCTCGCTTTGTCTCGACACTACTGTTTTGCGGCGCAGACCGCGGCACCGGTTCCAGCGTTGAAACCGAGGCTCCGACACAACCGGTCAGCGTCAATGTGAGGGCGATCAAAAAGGAAATGGCTTTGAGGGGAAGCTTGCTTCGCATTGCTGGTTCTATCCGTAAATCCAATCGCCCGGCGCTCCAATCGACAGCGCCAGCATCCTTGAGGGTGAAAAGCGGCGATTGTAACCGCTTGATGGCAAAAGAAATCATCTGGACTCTGGGTTACTTGTCCGTGACCAGAAAAGGCTCGACGCCTGTGTATATCGAGACGAAACGATAAATCGTGCTGGCATGAATCGGAATTTTTCCCTACGGTGTTCCTCTGTTCTCAGCCAGTCACGATGAGGTCCGTTTCATGAGCAAAGCGCCCTACGTTCCGCCCAAGGTCTGGAAAAATGAAGCGCCGTCCGGTGGTCAGTTCGCCAGCATCAACCGGCCGATTGCCGGGCCGACGCATGAGAAAACGCTACCGGTCGGCAAACATCCATTACAGCTCTACTCGCTGGCTACGCCCAACGGGGTGAAAGTCACCATCCTCCTCGAAGAGCTGCTGGCGCTGGGGCACAGCGCCGCCGAATACGACGCGTGGCTGATCCGCATTGGTGAGGGCGATCAATTCTCCAGTGGTTTCGTCGAGATCAATCCCAACTCGAAAATCCCTGCACTGCTGGACCGTAGTGTCGAGCCGCCGGTTCGGGTGTTCGAGTCGGGCTCGATCCTGCTGTATCTCGCCGAGAAGTTCGGCGCCTTCCTGCCCAAGGATCCGGCAGGACGCACCGAGACGCTCAACTGGTTGTTCTGGCAGATGGGCGCGGCACCGTTTCTGGGCGGCGGATTCGGGCATTTCTATGCCTATGCGCCGGAAAAAATTGAGTACGCAATCAATCGCTTCACCATGGAAGCCAAGCGTCAACTGGATGTGCTTGATCGGCGCTTGGCCGAAACCCCATATCTGGCCGGCGAGCACTACACCATCGCCGATATCGCGGTCTGGCCCTGGTACGGGCAGTTGGTGCGTAACAATGTCTATTCGGCGGCAGAGTTTCTCGCGGCCGAGGAATACACCCATGTGCAGCGCTGGGCAGAGGACATCGCCCAGCGTCCGGCGGTCATCCGTGGTCAGCGCGTCAACCGCACTTGGGGTGATGAAGCGAGTCAGGTGCCTGAACGGCATGACGCTGAAGACCTGAGCTGATCCACACGTTTTCCCTCCCTCCGACCGCGCCCGAGCAGACTTCTTGTTGATCGGGCGCAGTCATTTTACCCCCCTCGCCTGAGTCTGCTGATTTCCACTGGTAGCGCCAATTTCTGCCGCTGTGGGGATCGCGTCTCCTCATCACAAATGTGAAAAATTTGTTAACCAATTGAAGCGAATGGCTTTCTTCGCCGAAATCAATCTGACATGCTAATGCGAATAGTTCTTACAAGCATGTGCATCAGATTCGTTTTGGTTACTTTTGGGGAAGCAGATTGATGTCGTTTCACACCCGCCACCGCCGTTCGAACCTCTCACCCAACCTTCTGGCGCTCGCCATTGGCATGGTCAGCCTCTCGTCCGTTTCAGCCGATGAGCCTCCAGCGCCATCGCCTGAAACTGCTGCCCCACCCGCCACCCTGGAACTTGGCGCCACCGAGATCGGTGCCACCCAGATGAGCAGCACCACCGAGGGTTCGCAGTCCTACACCACCGGCCCCATGCAGACCGCGACCAAGCTGTCGCTGACCATGCGCGAAACGCCGCAAGCCGTCACCGTCATCACCCGGCAACGCATGGACGATCAGGGCATGACCAGCATCAACGATGTGGTGCGGGGCACGCCGGGGCTGTTCCTCAACCAGTCCAGCGGTCCGGGTCGACAGGCTTACAGCGCACGCGGCTTCGACATCGACAACATCATGTACGACGGACTGCCCAGCTCCTATCAGCCGTATTCGATGGCGGTGCAACCGAATCTGGCGATGTTCGACCGGGTTGAAATCGTTCGCGGTGCTACCGGCCTTGTCACGGGCGCCGGCAATCCGTCAGCCGCCATCAACATGGTGCGTAAACGCCCGACGGCCACGCCGCAAGTGACGCTCACCGGCGCGGCGGGGAGTTGGGATGATTATCGCGGCGAGATCGACGCTTCCGGTGCGCTGAACGACAGTGGCACGCTGCGTGGCCGTGTGGTGGGTTCCTATCAGGGCGCCGACAGTTTCCGCGACAAGGAACAAAACGATCACGGCCTGTTCTACGCCATCGGTGAAGCCGACCTGAGCGACAGCACCACCGCGACCCTGGGTTTCTCCCGGCAAAATGAACAGACCAACTATTTTTGGGGCGGGTTGCCAATCGGCACCAACGGCCATCACCTTGATCTGCCCCGCTCCACTTACCCCGGTACCGATTGGGAAAACAAGAAACTGCAGATCGACACGGTCTTCGGCGAAGTCGAGCATCGCTTCGACAACGACTGGAAACTGCACGTCGCCGGCTCGTCCTCGACGCTCAACGGCGAGTTCTCCGGCACGTACCTGTCGCGCTATAACGGCCCGCTGGAAACCACCGCTTACCAATCGCACAACACCGACAAACAGAACGCTTTCGACGGTTTTGCCAGCGGTCCGTTCGAAGCCTTCGGCCGCACCCACGAACTCGTCGTCGGTGGCAGCCATCGCGTCTACGATGCGACGTCCAAGGAATACGATCCGTACACCACGGCCTGGCCGATCGGTGCGCCCAAACCCGACTTCGTGCGTGACGGCAAGACGCGCAGCGTGGCCACTCAGGATGCCGCTTACCTCACCACCCGGTTGAGCCTGGCCGATCCGCTGACGCTGATCCTCGGCAGTCGCCTGGACTGGTATGACTACGATGACCGCAGCGGCGACGGCGACTACAAGGTCACCCGTAACCTGACACGTTACGCCGGCCTGATCTACAAGCTGGACGAGCATCATTCCGTTTACGCCAGCTACACCGACATCTTCACCCCGCAAACCTCGAAGGATCTCTCCGGCAAAGTGCTGGACCCGATCGTCGGTGAAAACTACGAGGTCGGCATCAAGGGCGAATATTTCAACGGCGCCCTCAACGCCAGTCTGGCCGTGTTCCAGATGGACCAGAGCAACCGCGCAACCCTGGCGGAAAACCAGTTCGGTTGCCCGGTCATGACCTGCTACACCGGCTCGGGCAAAGTGCGCAGCCAGGGCATCGACATGGAGTTGCAAGGCGCGCTGACCGAAAACTGGCAGCTCGGCGCTGGCTATACCTATACCCGCGCGCACTACATCAAGGACGAAAAACCGGCCAACAATAATCAGCAATTCAAAACCGACACGCCTGAGCACTTGTTCAAAGTCTCGACGGTGTATCGCTTCCAGGGGCCGTTACAAAAACTCCGCGTCGGCGGCAACGTCTATTGGCAGAGCCGCATGTACAACGACGTCGCACTTGCCAATGGCGGCAGCTATCGACTCGAACAAGGCAGCTACGCGACCACCGACCTGATGGCCGGATACGAACTCACCAAACACCTCGACCTGCAAGTCAACGCGAACAATATCTTTGATCGCGTCTACTACTCGGCCATCGGCAGCAACATCACCTGGGGTGCCAACGACAACTACGGCAATCCGCGCAGTTATATGCTGACCGCCAAATACAAGTTCTAAGCCGCGCACCACCCGCGACAACACAGGCCAAGGGCGCCCCGGGAAATCCGCGGCGCCCTTGGCTTTTGTGCAACAGGCCCATTAGCAATGAGCGACAAGAAACGATAATCTCCGACCGACATCATTTCGAAGCACGCCCATGACCAGCCCAGAGTTCGCATCAGACATTGAAGCCATCCGCAGCATTGATGCGGTGCCCGTGATCCTGAGCATGGTCAAGCACCTGACCGGCATGCGCTTCGCCGCCGTGGCCCGGGTCACCGAAAAGAACTGGGTGGCGTGCGCGGTCGACGACTCAATCGAATTCGGGCTCGAACCCGGTGGCGAACTGGTACTCGAATCGACCATCTGTCACGAAATCCGCCAACACAAACAGCCCGTGGTCTTCGGCCATGCCAGCCAGCATCCGCTGTTTTCGCGGCATCACACGCCGAAAACCTATGGGCTGGAGAGCTACATTTCCATTCCCATCGTCAAAGCCAACGGCGATTTTTTCGGCACGCTCTGTGCGATCGACTCCGTTCCGGCCAACCTCGACGAACCGGCCATCGTGAAAACGCTGACGCTTTTCGCCCAGCTGATCGCCATGAGCCTCGACACGCAAAGTCGCCTTCATGCCACCAAAACCGAGCTGGAAAGTGCCAATGAGCTGGGCCGGTTGCGCGAGCAGTTCATCGCGGTACTCGGCCATGACCTGCGCACCCCGCTGAGCGCCATTCGCATGAGTGCCGACCTGCTGGAGAGCAAAACCGAAGACAAGCGCTCGCTCAATTTCATTGCGGCGATCCGCAACAGCTCGGTGCGCATGGGGGTGCTGATCGAAAACATCCTCGACTTTGCCCGGGGACGGCTTGGTGGCGGGATTCCGCTGCAGCGCAAACTGGTGGATGACTTGCAGGACACGCTGCTGTCGACCCTTGAGGAAATCAAGGTGTCCCATCCCAAGGCGACCTTTATTCATTCGCTGGAGGTGCCGGCAGGTATTTACTGCGATGCATTGCGCATCAGCCAGTTGCTCTCGAACCTGCTGGGCAACGCGGCCACCCATGGTTCAACCCACGCGCCGATCATCCTCAAGGCCTACGCCGAGAATGACGAGATTGTCATTTCGCTGACCAACCAGGGCACGCCGATTCCGGCGCAATTGATGCCGCTGTTGTTCGAGCCTTTTTCCCGGTCCGAAGCCGGGCAGCGTTGCGAAGGCCTGGGTCTGGGGCTTTACATCGCGTCGCAGATCACTACGGCGCACAACGGCACCTTGAGCGTCACTTCAGACGCAGAGTCGGGAACACGCTTTGTGGCGCGGTTCCCGGCGCAGTTCAAATGGCTCTGAGCTGCCGCCCAGCCGTTAAGCCGTCTGCCGGCGCATCGTCAGGATCGCCGCACCAAAGCCGATAAAGGTCGTGCCCACGACCCGACTGACCCAACGGGACAGTGCTGGCCGGGTCAATACGCCTTTGGCCCGCGATGCCAGCGCGGCATAGACGCTCAATGACGACACCGACAACGCCATGAAGATCGCGGTAAGGATCAGGAATTGCGGCAACAAGGCTGCCTCCTGATCGATGAACTGCGGGAACAGTGCGGTGAAAAACATCGTAGCCTTGGGATTAGTCACGGCGGTCAGAAAGGCTGACTTGTAGAGCTTGCCGCGAGTCGGACGCGGCTTGCTCGCGTCGCCCTCAATACCGTCCGCAAGCATCGGGCCTTTCTTGAACAACTGCTTGACCCCGAGATAGAACAGATAGCCGGCGCCGATGATTTTTACTGCGTTGAACAGCCACTCTGAGCTCGCCAGCAAGGCACCCAACCCGAGCATGGCCGCGGCCGACAGGCAAAACAGACCACTGGCATTGCCCAGTGACGACCAGATCGTGCTGCGCTGCCCATGGGCCAGACTGTTATTGATTGCCATCAGCGTCGCGGGGCCGGGACTTGCAATGGCGATTGCAGCGACCAGGGTAAACGCCAGAATCGAGTGAGAATCCATTTTCAATGCTCGTGGTAAGTGATGGGCTGCATATTACAGGAGCCGGGCACGCTGTCGCTTTTCGCGGCTATAACTTCTTCTGTACTGCGCCCCTGCCGAGAAAACCATGACTGACCGCGAACAACTGCATCGCCAAGGCTACGCCCTGCTCCGGGGCGCGATTCCCGCCGAATGGCTGGATGCCCTGCGCGCCGCGTTCGATGCCGGGGTGAAGCCATCAGCGCAATGGCCAGTCCCACGGGGCATGGACTGGCGTCACTCGCAACTGGACCTTGATCCAACGATTCAGGCCGTGTGCCGCCTGCCTCAGGTACTGGCGGTGGCCGGAGAACTGATCGCAGAAAGGTTTTTTCTCGCGCAAGTGGAAGGTCGCGAGCCACTGGCGGGGGGCGGTTTTCAGTTATTGCACCGCGACCTCTCGGCGCAGCGGCCGGGCGACAGCATCAGCGCTCTCGCCTATTTCGACGATTACGGCCCCGATAACGGCGCCACGCGTATCGTCCCCGGCAGTCATCGCCAGAAGCCTGACGAGGCCCCCTTCGACTTCAATGACGAATCGCAAACGGTGCAACTTGCTGGCTGCGCCGGCGACATCCTGCTGTTTGACGTCGATCTGGTACACGCCGGTAGCCTGAACCCCAGCGGCGCACGTCGGCGCTCGGTGCTGATCAGTTACTGGGCGGAGCCTCTCTACGCATCGCACCTGGAAACACTGAGCCTGCGCAGTGTCCGCATGGACACAACTGAGCGCTTCCACCCCTCGGACTTTGCCTACACGTCGCGTCCACCTTCGGGGATCGACAAACCTGCGCTCAGCCACCACCATTGCCCTCTCCTTAAAAATGACAGCGAGGCGTTGCAATGAGCCAATCGACTATTCGTGCGTTGATCCTGGATGACTACGCCACTAACGCCTTTCGTGACGCGCAGATCAGTTGCCCGCGACCAAAAGCCAATGAAGTACTGGTACGTGTCGTCGCCAGTGGTGTAAACCCGATCGACTACAAGATTCGCTCCGGCAACGCGCCGTACGCCATGCCGGAACTGCCGGCGATTCTCGGCACGGACATGGCCGGTGTGATCGAGGCCGTGGGCGCCGACATCCAGCATCTGGCCGTGGGTGATGAGGTTTACGGGATGGTCGGAGGCGTGCGTGGCTTGCCCGGCTCACTCGCCGAATACATCGCGGTGGATGCCGATCTGCTTTCGCGCAAGCCAAAAAATCTGAGCTTTCGCGAAGCAGCGGCGATACCGCTGGTGTTCCTGACGGCGTGGGAAGGTCTGGTGGATCGCGCCCATGTCCAGGCCGGGCAGAAAGTGCTGGTACATGGCGGTGCCGGCGGTGTCGGTCACATGGCCGTGCAGATCGCCAAGGCCTTGGGTGCCGAAGTGTTCGCCACGGTGTCGCCGGGCAAGCGCTCGATTGTCGAAGGCTACGGCGCCACCGCCATCGACTACCGCGACGTACCGGTCGAGCAATACGTAAACCAGTACACCGCTGGCAAAGGTTTCGATGTGATTTATGACACGGTCGGAGGCAAGAGCCTCGATGACGCCTTTGCGGCGATTCGCCTGTATGGCCATGTCACCAGTTGCGCGGCGTTCGGCACCCACAACCTCGCTACCGGTTCGCTGCGCAGTGCGACGTTGTCGGGGATTTTTGTGTTGCTGCCGATGCTCACCGGCACCGGACGCAAGCACCACGCAGAGATTCTCGGTTACGCCACGCGGCTGATCGAGGAAGGCAAGGTCAAGCCATTGATGCATCCGCAGCGTTTTACCCTGAGTGAGGCGCGTCAGGCCCATGATGCCGTCGAGCAAGGCACGGGCGTCGGCAAGGTGGTGATTGATATCGCCTGAACCTCAACGATTGCGAGCAAAAAAAAGCCCCGTGACCGAATGAAGGCACGGGGCAAAGAATTGGTTGGTTGCGGCCAACCAAAGGAGCTCTGTCAGATACGGTGACCGGGTGAAATCAGATGCAGTCCTGAGCTGCCTGTTCAAAAGTCGATGGCAGGAAATTCGAGGCCAACAGGTGACGCTCGTAGAGAAACACCTTGCCGCCACTGCCGGCCTTGTAGGCTTCCAGCACGTTGTCCGCCGACACCTTGCTCGGCACCACGATCCGGTAGCTGCGCTGGGTCTGCGAAACCGTCGGGTGTAGCGCGCTGCCCTGCAACTTCGGCACTACGCAATCGGCGTACTGTGCAGGCGTTTTGCTGGTATGCAACGTCAGGGTCGGATCGTTCGGCGCGGAGGCGCAACCGGCGAGCAACAAAAAAGCAAAAGCCGTGGCAGGCACGAATAAAAGACGCATCGGTGTAATCCTGAAAATAAAGGTTCGGTTCAACCGGCAACGGTCCAGCTTCACGGCGCGGCCGCTGCCATTTATGTTTTAGGTGTTCAGCTTGCGGACACCAACGCCTTGAGTGAGTTGTCGAACTGCTTCAGTGCGTTGAGTTGCAGGTCACGTTGTTTCTCGATCTGCGCAGCGATTTGCGGCGCTGCCTGGTTGTGGACCCAAACCGATGGCAGCTGTTTTTCCACCGCCCCTTCGGCCTTGCCGATGTATTGCAGGTCGGCATCGTAGAAACGTGCAGTGAAACGCGCTTCGACCAGACTATTGCGTTGGGTCAGCAAGCGATTGAAGGTGTCGAGTTTCACCACCACATCCGGGTGGGCCTGGACCAACGCATCAAGGCTGTCGTAGACGGTCACCGACAAGAACTGTTGCTGCAACGAACTCACCAGCCAGTCGATGGCCAATTCCGGATCGGAGCTTTCGACGAAGGCTTCGCGAATCCGCGAATCGAGCGCATCTTTCGCGCCGTTGACCGCCATGTCGTGGTAACGCTCAAGGTATTGCAGGTTATCCAAAGTGGTTTCGCTGTACAGCACGCCGACGGTCTGCGAGTGCTGCAACGTGGCACTGCTGCCAGTAATGGTTTGAAAATGACACGACCGGGCATCGTCTGCGTAGGTCGGTGCAGCAGCAGCGCCTGTCAGCAGTGCGGCCAGCGCCAGTCGAGTCAGAATGTTCATCGCGCAAATTCCTTGAGCTGCGTTTCGATAGAGGCGATTTTCCGCCCATTGTCGCGAAAGCAGAACTTGCGTTTCGTGATGGTCACTATTACTTCTAGCGATAGTTGCGTGACGTGCAGACTGGTACACACTCAAACACAACTAGAAAAACATGAATGAGGAACCCTCCTTGAGAACGTTCGACCTGATCCGAGACGCCGTTCTGCCCGACTTTCGCGAGCGGGTGGCTGAATACCTGGTCCAGTACGAAAGTGTATTGCTCGACAGAAACCACGCCGACCCGCAGCTCATTCGGGACACTGCCCATGAGTTGCGCGGTTACTTGCGCGGCCTGAATACCACGCGGGTATTGGGTATGGCGTATTGGGAGGAGCTGGATCGACGAGTCGTTGATACGTGGCTCGCGCCAGACAAATGACCGACTAGACTTTCCGGGCTGCCAATGTCCCTGTCTGTTTACCCGGAGGTGTCCCATGAGCAACACCGAACCTACAACTTTCAACGGCTGGGCCGCCACCGCTGCCGGCGCGCCGCTGGAACGTTACTGCTATGACCCAGGCGCATTGGGCGAAGAAGATGTCGAAGTCGCTGTGGAATACTGCGGTGTCTGCCACTCCGATCAGTCGTTGATCGACAATGACTGGGGCATCAGCCGCTATCCGTTCGTCCCCGGTCACGAAGTCGTCGGCAAAATCGTGCGCATGGGTCCACAGGTGCGCGGTCTCGAACTCGGTCAGCGGGTCGGGATCGGTTGGTACAAGGGCAGTTGCATGCATTGCTCGTCCTGCATCTCCGGCTCACAACAACTGTGTGGCACTGCGCAACCGACCATCATCGGCAGCAACGGCGGATTCGCCGACCGTTTGCGCGCGCACTGGGCCTGGGCGATTCCGGTGCCCGAAAAGCTTGATCCGGCGCTGGTCGGGCCGCTGTTCTGTGCAGGTTCGACGGTGTTCAACCCGCTACTGCAGTTCGGCGTCAAACCCACCGACCGCGTCGGCGTGGTCGGCATCGGTGGCCTAGGCCATCTGGCGCTGCGCTTTCTCAATGCCTGGGGCTGCGAAGTCACCGCATTCACCTCATCACTGAACAAGCAGGACGAAGCCAAACGTCTTGGTGCGCATAACGTCGTTGCCTCCACCGACAGCAAAGCGTTGAAGGCGATTGCCGGCACCCTGGACTTCCTGTTGATCAGCGCCAATGCCGACCTCGATTGGCCGGCCATGCTCGCCACCCTGCGCGGCAACGGCCGGTTGCACTTCGTCGGCATTGTGCCCAGCGCCATCCCGGTGCATGTGTTCGATCTGATTCCGCAGCAAAAATCGCTGTCCGCCTCGCCAGTAGGCTCGCCTGGCACCATGGCGACCATGCTGGAGTTCTGTGCGCGACACCAGATCCTGCCGCAGGTCGAGATGTTTCCCATGAGCAAAGTCAACGAGGCGGTTGATCACCTGCGTAGCGGCAAGGCGCGCTACCGCGTGGTACTGGACGCCAGCCAATAAAACAGCGGCGCGTCGGCCAGTGCCGTACGCGCCGCCCCTCCTGCCAAAACCGCCCCGAACGCTTACAATCGCCCGTCTAACTGCCAATCAGACAGGCTCTGCCAGAAATGCCGCTCGACCCTCCTACGATGTTGACTATCTCGATCGCACTCGCAGCCGCCGCCGCGCTGTATCTGGCGATCGAGTGGCGCAGTATTCGTGAGCCTTCGCTACTGTTCTGGAGCGCCGGTTTCGCCACGATCACCGTGGGTTCAACCCTGGCCCTGCTGCGCAGCAGTGGCTTTCTATTGATCGGCATCTGGTTCGCCAACGGTCTGCTGGTGACCGCCCATTTTCTGTTTCTGCTGGGTGTTGCGCGCTTCACCCAAACCCGCCTGTCTCGCGCCTGGTCACTGATCTTTGTCATTTGGCTGGTCATGCTGTTATTACCGGACGGGCCACTTTGGTCGAAGGTCATGCTGGCGGCCAACTCGCTGCTGGTGGCGCTGTCGACGCTCAAGGCGAGTTTGCTGCTGCGCCCCCACGGCAAGTCGCTGAGCGTCGGTGCGGTGCAACTGCGCTACGTCTTGCTGGCCCACGGGATGTTCTATGTGCTCAAAGCGCTGACCGTGATGATTCCAGGCACGCTCATTGATCTGGCGGCGTTTCGCGGCGAGATCATTCAGATATCGCTGGTCGAAGGCGCCATGGCGATCATGCTGATTGCGCTGTCGATGACCGGCACCGAGCGCTACCGCCGTGAAAAAGAGATTGCCCGTCTCGCCGCCCGCGATCCGCTGACCGCGCTGTACAACCGCCGCGCCCTGGAAATGCGCGCACCGCGCCTGTTGGAGGGCGTCTCGCCGAAACAACCTGGCGCCCTACTATTGATCGATATCGACAACTTCAAACTGGTCAACGATCAGTACGGTCACACCGCCGGCGACCGTTTGCTGATCGCATTGAGCGAGTTGATCCGTGCGCTTCTGCCCCGGGAATCGCTGACGGCGCGTCTGGGCGGGGATGAGTTCGTGATCCTGCTGGCGAACGCCTCCAATGAACGCATTGTTGAACTGGGCAACGCCTTGCGCGAGCAGTTCCTGACCACGTCTTCACAGACATTCCCGACGCCTGACGCCGTGACGCTGAGCATCGGCGCCACGGTTTTCGCCACACCGCCCGCCAGTCTCACCGCACTGATCGAACAAGGCGACGCCGCGCTCTATGAATCCAAACGCGGCGGGCGCAACCGCATTCGCCTGACCGGGCTCACCACTCCAGGATGACCATCCCCATGTCCAGCTTCGACACCTCACTGCAAGACAGCGCCGCGCCTGAAGGCGTTTGCTATGGCTGTGGCGGCCGCAATCCGCACGGTCTGCACATCAAAAGCCACTGGCACGAAGACGGCATCCACGTTGTCGCGCAACATCTGCCTGACGCCCAATACTGCGGCTGGCCGGAACTGGTTTACGGCGGCCTGATCGCAATGCTGGTCGATTGCCATTCCAACTGGACCGCAATGGCTTATCACTACCGTGCAGAAAATCGCCAGCCCGGCACCCTGCCCCGCATTGACTGCGTCACCGGCAATCTCGGCATCAAATTCATCAAACCGACGCCGATGGGCGTAACGCTGACCCTCAAGGCGAAAGTCGAAGGTGAAGTCGGACGCAAGACCCGGGTGATCTGCGAGGTGTATGCAGGGGATGTGCTGACAGCGGTGGGTGACTCGGTTTTTGTGCGGGTCGACACAGCGCAGCTGGCAGCGGCGGCGCAAGGACGCTAAGGCTTGGCTGCCAAACGAAGAGCTCGATACGCCGTGACCAATTGCTCCTGCGTGAACGCCAGATTGCGCCCACTCGGATTGGGTAACACCCACACCGCCGCCCCGCCGAAGGTGCTGTCCTGACGCCCCCACTGCACCTCACGTTGACCGGACAACGCGGCAAACGCCGCTTTGCCCAGGAAAGCAACAAACCCGGGGGCGTAACGCCTGATCTTCAGCTCAAAGATTGTGGCAGCGGCATTGAATTCGTCCAGGGACAGTTGATCCGCTCGCGCCGTCGGGCGATCCACGACAGCGGTCAATCCACACTGATAGTCCAGAATCCTGCGGTCGTGTTCCGGGCGTAATTCTTCATGCGTGAACCCGGCCAGATGCAGCGTGCGCCAGAACCGATTACCTCGGCCGGCGAAGTGATGGCCTTGTGCGGCGGCCAGCAGGCCGGGGTTGATGCCACAGAAGATCACCGAAAGATCATTCACAAGAATGTCCTCAAGCCCTTCGTCTGCCATAACGCTCCTTTTTTGCTATTTTCACTCGGGTATTGCCCCGTATAGAGCCAGGGAAGGTAGCGTAAAGCATGGAACCATCTCAAATGGGTCAACAGATTCGACTCGCAACCCGTGAGGATGCCCCGACAATCAGCGAGATCATTATCGCTACCCTGCGTGAGTCCAACACCCAACACTACTCGCCAGAAATCATCGACCGGGTGGAGCAAAACTTCTCTCCTGCGGCGATCCTGCAGTTGTTGAATCAACGTCGGGTGTTTGTAGCGACAGTCAATCAACACGTGGTTGCAACAGCCAGTCTTGATCGGGATGTGGTTAGAAGCGTGTTTGTTGTTCCGACTCATCAAGGCGCCGGACTCGGGAAAATGCTGATGGACACCCTGGAATCAGTCGCGATAAAGGAAGGATTACCGCGTTTACGCGTGCCCTCCTCCATCACCGCTGAAAGTTTTTATGCCTCACTGGGTTTCGAGAAAGTCCGCGATGAGTTTCACGGTGCCGAACGCACGATCATCATGGAGAAACCGCTGAGCCGGTCGTGACGACACGCAGAACCGTGGCGAGGGAGCTTTGGGTCAACCCGCTACAGGATTCGACACTCTCGCGACGATTGTCTTCTCGATCAACGCGACCACTTCTTTTGCACCGTAGCAGCGGAATTTCACGCAGCCAGCATCGGTGTTCAGACGGATGACCTTGGTAAAGAAACCACCTTCATTGGTCACACCACGGATTAAATCCAGAGGAATTTCAATGTCTAGCGTCCCGTCTTGAACCACGCGATTCAACGCATTGGCATTCAAATGGATCGCTCGTTGGGTCAGGAGCATTTTGCCGCCGACCCAGAGTCCACCGTAGGCTTTTTCGAAGGACTTCATCACGCTGGCCAGTACATTCACATTGCCGCTGCCGACAGCGTCATACAGGTCGCCGATCCTGTCGTAGTTCACGTCTACATTGGTCACCAGAAAGTTGACCATCTTCGACTTCAGTACTTCACCAACCATCTGTGTGTCTCCTTCACAGGGGGCATTCCATTGTTCAGACGTTTCCGCACACGGTGAACCGCCGGCCCGTGCACCGTAATTGTGGCGAGGGAGCTTGCTCCCGCTGGACTGCGCAGCAGGCCCTCTTTTTCTAAAACAAGGGCTGCTGCGCGCCTCGGCGGGAGCAAACTCCCTCGCCACAGTTTATTGCATTGAACCCGCGACGTTAGCCCGCGCCGAATGCAGCTTCTTGTAGCTCTCGATCAAGCGCAAATGCCGGTCCAGACCTTCCAGTTTCAGGCTGGTCGGGGTCAAACCATGGAAACGCACGCTGCCGTTCACCGAACCAATCGCCGCGTCCATGCGTTCGTCGCCGAACATGCGGCGGAAGTTGGTTTCGTAGTCGGCCAGTTCCAGATCCTCGTCCAGTTCCATCTCCAGCACCACATTCACCGCCTGGTAGAACAAGCCGCGCTCGACGGTGTTGTCGTTGTATTGCAGGAAGGCTTCGACCAGGTCTTTCGCCTGATCGTACTTCTGCAAGGCGAGGTAGATCAGCAGGCGCAGTTCGAGAATGGTCAGCTTGCCCCACGGCGTGTTGTCGTCGAACTCGATGCCGATCAGCGTGGTGATCTCGGTGTAATCGTCCAGCTCGCTGTTTTCCAGGCCTTGGGCGAGGTTACGCAGACCAACTTTGCTCAGGCTGTGCAGGTTGAGGATATCGGCGCGAAATTGCAGCGCTTTGTTGGTGTTGTCCCAGATCAGGTCATCAACCGGATAGATTTCCGAGTAGTCCGGCACCAGAATCCGGCAGGCCTTGGCACCGATGTGCTCATAGACCGCCATGTAGACTTCTTTGCCCATGTCTTCGAGGATGCCGAACAGGGTTGCGGCTTCCTCGGCGTTGGAGTCTTCGCCTTGACCGGAGAAGTCCCACTCGACGAATTCGAAGTCCGCTTTGGCACTGAAGAAACGCCACGACACCACACCGCTGGAGTCGATGAAGTGCTCGACGAAGTTGTTCGGCTCGGTTACGGCCTGACCCGAGAAGGTCGGTTGCGGCAAGTCGTTCAGACCTTCGAAGCTACGACCTTGCAACAATTCGGTCAGGCTGCGCTCCAGCGCCACTTCCAGGCTTGGATGCGCGCCAAACGAGGCGAACACACCGCCAGTGCGCGGGTTCATCAGCGTGACGCACATCACCGGGAATTCACCGCCCAGCGAAGCATCCTTGACCAGTACCGGGAAGCCCTGTTCTTCGAGACCTTGGATACCGGCCAGAATGCTCGGGTACTTCTCCAGCACGGCTTGCGGCACATCCGGCAGGGCCATTTCTCCTTCGAGGATTTCGCGTTTGACCGCACGCTCGAAGATTTCCGACAGGCACTGCACCTGGGCTTCGGCCAGCGTGTTGCCGGCGCTCATGCCGTTGCTGAGAAACAGGTTTTCGATCAGGTTGGACGGGAAATACACCACTTCATTGTCCGACTGGCGCACAAACGGCAGAGAGCAGATGCCGCGCTGGGTGTTGCCGGAGTTGGTGTCGTACAGGTGCGAGCCGAGCAGCTCGCCGTCACGGTTGTAAATGCCGAGGCAGTATTCGTCGAGGATCTCGCTCGGCAGCGCGTCTTTCGGCCCAGGCTTGAACCAGCGCTCGTCCGGGTAATGCACGAACTCTGCGTTGGCGATCTCTTCGCCCCAGAACTGATCGTTATAGAAGAAGTTGCAGTTGAGACGCTCGATGAACTCGCCCAGCGCCGAGGCCAGCGCGCCCTCTTTGTTCGCGCCCTTGCCGTTGGTGAAGCACATTGGCGAGTGCGCATCGCGGATATGCAGCGACCACACGTTGGGCACGATGTTGCGCCACGACGCGATTTCGATCTTCATGCCCAGGTCGGCGAGAATTCCCGACATGTTGGCGATGGTCTGCTCCAGCGGCAGGTCCTTGCCGGCAATGTAGGTGCCCGCCTCCGATGTCGAATGCGGCATCAGCAAGGCCTGAGCGTCGGCGTCGAGGTTTTCGACTTCTTCGATGATGAACTCGGGACCGGTCTGCACAACCTTCTTCACTGTACAACGGTCGATGGAGCGCAGGATGCCCAAGCGATCCTTTTCCGAGATGTCCGCCGGCAGTTCGACCTGGATCTTGAAGATCTGGTTGTAGCGGTTTTCCGGATCGACAATGTTGTTCTGCGACAGACGAATGTTTTCGGTGGGGATGTTGCGCGTGTCGCAGTACAACTTCACAAAGTAAGCCGCGCACAAGGCCGACGACGCCAGGAAGTAATCGAACGGACCCGGTGCCGAGCCATCGCCCTTGTAGCGAATAGGCTGATCGGCGATCACCGTGAAGTCGTCGAACTTGGCTTCAAGTCGAAGGTTGTCGAGAAAGTTGACCTTGATTTCCATGCGGGATTACCAGAATACGGCTAAACGAATGGCGGCCATTATCCGGTTTTTGAGCGGGAAGTCTTGTGCTTTCGGGAATCGCCGCTGACCGGCGCCGCGGGGTCTGCGGGCCGCCGATCCATGCCCGCAGCGAGTTTTGCGGGTCAGTCGTCACTTGTTGCAAACACGCCAAGGCAAAGACTCGAAGGGTTCACTACGCTTCTACAGATTCGGATCAGTGCAATCGCGAAAAAGAATCTGAACCTTGCGCTTGCGCCACTGTTCCAGATTCAGAAGACTGCGGATCAAGGACGAGCGAATGGACATTTCCAGTTATGCGGCGCCTGCTCCCCCTCGGCAAAGCGCTGTCACTCGCCGCCTGGCGATCGCTGTCGGCGCGCTTTTCGTCACCGGCGTAATTGCCGCGACCGGCGCCCTCCTCGGCATCGCCAACCGGCTCGACAACGAAGAAATCAACAAAACCAGGTTCTTTTCGGCCCGCGCCGTGGAAAATCGCATCAGCACGTCAAAAAACTACATCACCAGTTACGCCAACTGGACCACGGCGTATGAACACTTGAGCGATCAGGTCGACACGAACTGGGCCTATACCGAGCAAAATGTCGGCAAAACCCTGTTCACCACGGACGGTTATGACGGCGTTTTTGTGCTCGACCGCGAGCGGACCAAATACGCCGTGGTTCGTGGGCAAATGCTCGATACGGACATCTCGGCGTTTCTTGGGACCAGCGCCGCGTCGCTGCTGGATCAGGTGCAAAGCCAGAGCGACATAACCCAGGCCGTCAGCAGCTACTCACTGTTCGAGGGCTGGCCGGCGCTGGTCTCGGCGGCGGCGATCCTGCCCAATGATGAGCGACCACTGGACCCTGCGCAGAAAACCTCTGTATTGGTATTCGTCGAAAAACTCACGCCGACCAAGCTGCGCAAGATCGGCAGCGGTTATGGCTTGAACAACCTGACCCTCGCGCCGGATGAAACCCTTGATCCGGCCCGGCCACGGGTACCGCTGGACAACACCGGTTACAGCCTGATCGCCGATCTGGAACGGCCGGGGCAACAGCTGTTGTGGTCCTTGTTGCCGCCCCTTGGCGCAACAATGGTGGTGCTGATGCTGCTGACCGCGTACTTCTTCCGCCACGCCTTGCGCTCATCGCAATACGTAGACAAAAGCTTTGAAGTGATGCAGAACTCGAACCTCGCACTGGAAAGCGCCAACCGCGGACTTGAAGCCAGTGAAGAACGTTTTCGCGCGGTGGCGGAAGCCGCTTCGGACTGGATCTGGGAGGTTGATCGGGATCTGGCGCTGACTTACCTGTCCGCACGGTTCAGTGAAGTGACCGGTTATCCGCAAGCCTTTTGGCTCGGACAAGACATCGGCCAACTGCTGTTTTGCGACACCACGCCTTTGGAACTGTGGCTGAAAAAGCTCACCGAAGAAGGCCAGGCCAGCGATCTGCGCTGCACCTACCGCGACCACTGCGATCAGCAGCGTCACTGTCGCCTCTCAGCGCGTCCGATCTTCGACAAGCATGCCGTCATCGGTTATCGCGGCACTGCCAGCGATATCACCGACGAAGTCGCCGCCCATGCGCAGATCCAGCACCTGTCCATGCACGACGCCCTGACTGGCCTGCCCAACCGCAACAAACTGGCGCGCTATCTGGATGATGCGCTGATGCTGCGCGAGCATGCGCCAGCGTTGTCTCTGCTGATGATCGATCTGGACAATTTCAAACCGATCAACGACTCTCTCGGGCATCCGGCCGGTGATGCGGTGTTGCAGGAAGTTGCCGTGCGCTTGCATGAATGCACTCGCGACAACGACATCGTCGCCCGGCTCGGCGGCGACGAATTCATCGTGGTGCTCAATGGCATGGACAGCCACCACGAAATCGACAAGTTCTGCACGCGTCTGATCGGCAGCCTGCACCAACCGGTGATCTTCGAAGATCATCCGCTGCACATCGGCGCCAGCATCGGCATCGCCCTCAGCCGCCACCATGGTTTCACCCCCAGCGAGCTGATCCGCTACGCCGACATCGCGCTGTATCAGGCCAAATCCGAGGGCAAGAACACCTGGTGTTATTTCGAGGCGCACATGAGCGACCAAATCCAGACGCGCCGGGAATTGGAGGACGATCTGCGTCATGCACTCAAGCACAACGAATTCGTCCTGCACTATCAGCCACGCTACAAGGTCGACGGCAAGCAGATTGTCTCGGTCGAGGCGCTGGTGCGCTGGCAACATCCATCCAGGGGCCTGCTCGGGCCGGACCTGTTTATCCCGCTGGCTGAGCAGACTGACCTGATCGTCCCGCTCGGGCGCTGGGTGTTGCGTGAAGCCTGCGAGACGGCGTTGACCTGGCCGGAAGATATTCTGCTGTCGGTCAATCTTTCCCCGGCGCAGTTTGCCGTGACCGACGTAGTTAAAGATGTCCGTGACGTGCTGATCGCCACGCGCTTTCCGGCAAGTCGACTGGAACTGGAGATCACCGAAAACGTCATGCTCAACGATACCGACGGTGCGCTGTCCACCATGAACGCCCTGAAAGAACTCGGCGTGCGCCTGAACATGGATGACTTCGGGACCGGTTATTCATCGCTGGGTTATCTGCGCGCCTACCCCTTCGACGGGATCAAGATCGACAAGCGTTTCATCGCTTCGATCAGCAGCGGCGTCAATGACCGCGCGGTGGTGCAAGCCATCATCGGCCTGGGCAAAGCCATGGGCCTGACGGTCACCGCTGAAGGCGTCGAAACCGAAGAGCAACTGGATATTCTCGGCGCGGATCAATGCAACGAAGTACAGGGTTACTTCATGAGCCGCCCGATCGACAAAACGGCGTTCGCGCACCTGTTGCACACGTCGAGAAGCGCGCAGCCGAAAAAGCCAAAACCGAAAAAAGACCGCTCCCGTAGCGGCCTTAATCTGGAGGGTCTGTAGTGCTGATCAACCTGTATTCTCATGAAATTCTTCAGCTGAGAGTCTGATCCGCCTCACCCCGGAACACGCTGCCGGCATCCCGTACCAATTGCCGCCATTCAGCGCTGGTGATCAGTCCCTGCTCTTCCATTTCATCGGCAGCCTTCAGTAACTCGTCGTACTGCTGCTCCGGGTCCATCCGCAGTTGCGACTGCGTCGCCAGTTTGCGCCATGCCGCCAGTGATTCTTTCTTGCGCTGATCGAACATAGAGTTTTCTCGTAAAGGACTCCCCTTGATAGAAAGACGCGCGCACCTGGAGGTTCAGCGCAGTCGACGGGTGGAGTCTGCACCCGCGATCTTCCGCCCGCATCCGGCGCTTTGTATGATTCGGCACCCACCCGATGCCGCACGCCAGACCCGCAAGGAACGCGCATGAACTTCTTCAAAAAGCTGTTCACTTCAGCGAAAAAAACCGCCCTCCAAGCCCCGGAACAACCCGAAGAACTTATCGAGTCGTTCGGTTATGACGACCTGAGCGAGGCCGAGAAAGCCAACATGGCCGAGCGAGAAGCCAGCCAGAAAGCTCTGGACCGGCATTGGAATGCTGTCGGCACCAGCGAAAAAGACGTCCTTGGCTACATGATCAGCCCGAGTTTCATGGGCGGTCCCGACTGGCCATCGACCCGGCAAGCCTACCGCGTGGTACGTCGTGGTGACTCGATCATCCTCGCCACCGAAGGCATGTCAGACCCGTTCGATGGCGCCGAAGGTTTGGGCAATGGTTTCGAGATGGAACTGTTCATCGAAACATCGGACATCCCCGAACATGCACTCGGCGCTCCGGGTGACGTTGACCCGTTCAAACGCAGTTGGGCATTCGAGCTGTTGAAGCACCTCGCGGCCGAGGTGGCGCACGCCGGCGGGCTCATCCATCGGCTGGAGAAATACGGCTCGATGTCTTACGAAATTCCGGGATTCAGCAAATCGGATTACATGAGCGAGCAACTGCCCGCGCATTTCGTCACCGCCGACGACATGACCGGCATGGTGATTGGCGCCCCCGAGCCGGACTTCCCGACCCGAATCGATGACATGCCCTTGTCACCGGTCAAACTGGTCTGCGTGACATTGATTACCGCCGCCGAACTCGAATACATCCGTACCGGTGGGCAAAATGCGCGCAATGATCTGGTCGCGCGCTTGAAGGACGCAGGTGTCGGGCATATCAGCCGCCTCAATCGCGCCAGTGTGGTGTGACAGGGGGCATTGCTCAGCCGCGAGAGAACGTTTGCCGCCGCGCAGTGAGTTGACTGCGCCCCTCGGTATTAGCGGTATAAAAGCAAATTCCCATGTGTTTCCTTCGTCCTTTATTACGTCGCAATGTTCATTGCCCGTCCCTGTCTGTCTGGAGTTTCTCGATGCCCGCGCCCAATTCCCTGCCCACCGCGTTGTTGGGGCTGGCCCTTGCCTGTCCGGCCATGGCCGAGACTCAAGGCATGGAGCTGGGGCAAGTATTGATTTCAGCCGAGGATCGCAGCGGCACCGACGCAGCCGTCGAGGACGCCAGGTCCCGACTCGGGCAAGTACCCGGCGGCACCAACGTGGTCGATATGCGCCAGCCGTTGCAGGGCCGCGTGGCGAGCAATCAGGATGTGCTGGCCTATCAGCCCGGGGTTTACGCACAGTCGGCAGGCAATGAAGGGGTGAAGATTTCGATTCGCGGCTCGGGCATCAACCGGGCGCCGGGCGCTCATGCCTCGGGGCTGTACACGATGCTCGACGGCTTGCCGCTGACGGGGCCTGGCGGCACGCCCTACGAATTACTCGAACCGTTGTGGATCGACCATGTGGAAGTGCTGCGCGGTGCCAACGGCTTTGATCGTGGCTCTCTGGCCTTGGGCGGCGCTATTGATTACGTCAGCCACACCGGCTACGACGCGCCAAAACTGCAAGTGCGTTACGCAACCGGCAGCCATGGTTATCAGCAGCGTCAGGTCAGTTCCGGGCAGGTGCTGGGCGACTTCGATTACTACGTGTCGCTGACCGATTCGAACGCCGACGGTTATCAGGATCACACCGCCAGCGAGAGCCAGGGCGTGATCGCCAACTTCGGTTATCGCTTCAATCCGAACCTGGAAACGCGCTTCTATATTCGTTATCGCCAGACCGACAACGACCTCGCCGGACGCGTGACCAAGCATTCCATCGAACACGATCCGCGCGCGGCCAACCCGGCTTATGTATCGCGCGACGACAGCCGCAAACAACCGGGCAGTACCTTCATCGGCAACAAGACCACGTTCTACATCGACGACGATTCGAGCATCCAGACCGGCCTCGTCTATCACGACTATCCGATGGACCTGCGCGAAGGCCCCAATCGCTTGAAGGTGGCCTATACCGATGTCAGCGGCACCTTCGACTACAAGCGCCGCGACACTTTGTGGGGCATGGAAAGCCGCAGCAATGTCGGCCTGCGCGTGACCAAACATTTGCCCAATGACGGCGCGAGCGAACTGGTGCGCATCCCTACCGGCAATACCGCCGGCTACGCGCCCGGCACCCATATGCGCAACTTCACTTATCAGGGCTCGGACACTGTCCTGCATTTCGGCAACGATCTGGAAATCGCCGATGACCTGTGGCTGACCACCGGTCTCGCCGCCATTTACACCCGCCGCGAAAGCGCCGTTACCTACCCGCAAGGCGGTGGCAAAACCAGCATGAACGACTGGGACTACGCCCCTCGCCTCGGCCTGCGCTATCAGGTAACGCCTGATCTGCAAGTATTCGGCAACCTCAGCCGTTCGGTCGAAGCCCCGCACCCGTGGTCGCTGATCTACAGCTCCAACGTACGCTTCCCGACCGGCAGCGGTGCGGCGACCGGCACCCAGCGTGACCCGATCAAACTGCAAAACCAGACCGCCACCACCTTAGAACTTGGCGGTCGCGGCGACAGCGCATTCGGCGAATGGAGCCTGGCCTGGTATTACGCACAAGTGCGTCACGAATTGCTTTCGGTGCTGCCGGATGCCAACGCGGTCACGCCTTATGAGCTCAACGCCAGCCCCACCGTGCACCAAGGTGTCGAAGCCAGTCTCAACAGCAAGCTCTGGTCAGCCGATGACGGCCGCCAGTTGAGTCTGCGTCAGGCGTATACCTTCAGCGACTTCCACTACCGCGATGATGATCGCTTCGGTGACAACCGCTTGCCGGGGTTACCGATGCACTACTACCAGGGCGAATTGCGCTACGACTGGCCGCAAGGGTTCTTTGCGGGGGTGAATACGCAACTGGTGTCGAAAGTTGCCGTGGATTACGCCAATAGCTACTACGCCGATCCGTATGCGCTGTTTGGCGCAACGCTGGGTTACAACGCCCCGAAGGGCGACTGGCAAACCTGGCTGGACCTGCGCAATCTGACCAACAAACGTTATGCGGCCACGGTGACTCCGGGGTATGACGACAAAGGGCTGGATGCCGCGCGGTCTACACCGGGGGAAGGAATGGGGGTTTATCTCGGGGTTTCGTGGAGTTTGCTCTAGGGCACCGTAGGCATAGGCCGTATACGCACTTTGCACGGAATAAACGATTGCTTGAGCAGTAAAAACCTGATGGTTTTGTAGTCAGCCAGGTAGCCTTGAGTTACGTCTGGCCTGACGTTATAAAAAACAAACTCAGTCGAAAATTCATGGCCGGAAGTGCTCTGGTGATTTCCCTCGACACGGCCTTCGGCTTTTATGTCGATAGCATGTTCCGAGGGAAACTCCATATCCCCGCCCAATGAACAGGTCAATGTCGGAGTAAGCTGATTGAGTCTTTTGTAATGATTGAAACAATCAGCAAGTCCACGACCGAGCTGAAACTCACAATAAAATAATTATTCTACATGTCGCTCTTAGTGCAGATTAAGCAAGGCAAACAGCCCAACCAAAACCATCAGCACCGACATGTACTGCATCGGTACAAAAAACAGTGTGTGTTTTTTGCGGAATACGACTTCGCCGCCAGTGGCTGGATCAATGTACGTCTTGCCCGGTGCATTATTCAGTTTGTGGCCAATATAGGCGTTAGCCGCGGCCGCAACTAGCAAGCCAACACCGACGCCCATCCCATTAGGAAGTCCGGCAAAAGAAATCAGACCCACCAATGGAATCAGAATAGAAAGAATGCCCCAGCCTTGCCAGATAAGAAACATAACGCGTCCCTGCTAATTTTTGAGGCGCGCAATCTAACAAACAACTATGCGCTGCGGCAACAATTAGTAATATCTTTATCCAGAAGCTCAAGATACGTTTTTTTCGTGAACGACGACAGGCAGAATAAAGATCCGTTGTTGCTTTCCCGTTCATGTCTGATTTTAGGGAGTTGTCGAATGGACATCACGCATCACCAGCAGGAAAACCCACTGGAGCAATCGCTCAGACTGGCCGCCGACGAGCCTGCCCATCGGCCTGAGTTCTTCCGGACCTTGCTGAACTCTGCGATCTACGTTCTCGGCTCGACTGGCACTGGGGACGGCGCAGTGGATCTGGAGTCGGGCAGCAAAGTCAGCATCGCGCATTGGGAAAAACCGGACGGGACTTCTGTGATTCCGTTTTTTTCATCGCTGCAAACGCTGCAGAAGTCGATAGAAAGCGAGGAGTCCTACATCGAGCTACCAGCCAGATCCTTGTTCGAAATGACACAAGGCGCCCACCTCTTCCTGAATCCGAAATCGCCGTATGGAAAAGAGTTCTTCCCGGAAGAAGTGCAAAATCTGCTGTCCGATCAAGTTGGCCAAAAGGCGACAGTCCGCACGGTAGAAAAAGAAACCCAAGTGCTGCTCGGGCAACCGGCCCAGTACCCGTCGAAAATGGTGCAGTCCCTTACGCAACTACTGGCCAGACATCGCAACGTAAAGCGTGCGTTTCTTGCGCTGATGCACGACACCTCGGTTGACGAAAAACCGCACCTGATCGTGGGTATTGAGGCTGACGGCGATATTGAAAGGGTCTTGCGCGAGGCAGGTAATGTCGCAGGCGATACCGCCCCTGACGGTGAGCCGGTAGACCTCTATCGCGTGTCTGCAAGCGAATCAGGGCTTAGCGATTATTTCCTTAAACAGACGACGCCGTTCTATGAACGCAAACACGTGAGCAAGTGGCGTTCGATCTTTGGTTTTGGCAAAGACTGATGGAGCCCGCGTAGCCTGGCCCCCGGTAACGTCACCGTTACCGGTCGGGCTGCCACTGTGAGTACCTGGGGAGCCCTTCCCCGTCCAGCCAGGCGACGTCATGTTCGGTCCAGATGTGGTACTCAGCTCTGGCGCGAGGGTCTTCGTCCAACGTGGCCACTCGTACGATCATTGCGGCTGAGCCGACTCGCTCAGCCGCGAGATGCGATCCGCAGTGGCAGCAGAAATGTCGGATCTTCCCCGGAGATGATTCGAAAGCCTTCAGCGCCGCAAGCCCCTGAGTCCACCTGAAGTGTTTTCTCAGAACTCCCGCTGTGGAGACATATGCCGCCGCATGGGTCTTGCGGCAAGTTGTGCAATGACAATGGCTGATTGGCATATCAATGCTGTCGATCTCGTAACCTACAGCTCCACAGGCGCAGCTTCCTTTCATCCATCCTCCCGGTTTTGTCACAGCGTGAACGCAGGTCGGCATCGTACGCCAAAGCGCGCGAGTCAATACAGCCGGTAAATGAAAGGCGGAATCCAGCGGTGACATCTTGCAAGCCAGAGATCAACTTGGGCATACGACCGTGGTTATGACCGAGCAGTACATCCGCAATCGAAAGGGTAAAAAGGTCATGCCTACCAAGTGAATTGCGGACCAAGTCCAAAATTGCGGACCAGAAACAAACAAGGGTTTGCATCAGCTTTCGCCCGCAAACCCTTGATTCAAGATGGTGCCCGAAGCCGGAATCGAACCGGCACGCCCTTACGAGCGGGGGATTTTAAGTCCCATGCGTCTACCAGTTTCGCCATTCGGGCGGTAGCGCGGTGTTGCTCTGTTGAACTGCCGAGTCGTAATCCTGACAGGATCAGGCTCTAACGGCAGTGCGGGAAATATATACATCACTCCCCGGTGAAGCAAGTTCGCAATGGCCGATTTTCAAGACTAAATCTTGCAGCGCACTGGAAATAAAAAAGCTCCGTAAATCATGGATCTACGGAGCTTGTTTATAGTGGAGGCCGAGGTCGGAATCGAACCGGCGTAGGTGGATTTGCAATCCACTGCATAACCATTTTGCTACTCGGCCTCAAAGTATTTGCTGTCAGTAGCACAACAACAAACACATACAACTTGGAGCGGGAAACGAGACTCGAACTCGCGACCCCGACCTTGGCAAGGTCGTGCTCTACCAACTGAGCTATTCCCGCTTGGTGTGGCGCATTCTATAGATTTCAGAAGCCCCGTCAACCCTTTGATTCAAAAAAGTTTTATTTCTTTTCAACATCGGTTTTCAGATGCGGCCAGGCGGCACGAAGGTATTGAACCATCGACCACAAAGTCAGACCCGCCGACACCATCAGCAAGGCGTAACCCAGCACGACCCAGAAGCTGAAATCCCTTGGATTGGCCAAGAGAATTACCAACGCGAGCATCTGCGCCGCGGTTTTCCACTTTCCGAGGTTTGAAACGGCTACATGGGCACGGGCGCCGAGTTCGGCCATCCACTCGCGCAATGCCGACACGACAATCTCGCGACCGATGATGACGGCGGCTGGCAACGTGAGCCAGAGATTGCCGTGCTCTTGCACCAGCAATACCAGAGCAACCGCAACCATGAGTTTGTCGGCAACCGGATCAAGGAACGCACCAAAAGGAGTGCTTTGTTCGAGACGGCGGGCAAGATAACCGTCCAGCCAATCCGTGGCTGCCGCAAAGGCAAACACCGAGGCGGAGGCCATGTAGCTCCACTGATAAGGCAGATAGAACAGCAAAATGAAGATCGGGATGAGCAGGACGCGTAGAACGGTAATCAGATTAGGGATATTCATCGGCACAACTGGCTACGAGGTGAAGGGGCATTCTACTCGCTATGCAGGTTTGCATAAATCGACTCTGCGAGCTTTTTACTGATCCCCGGGGCTTTGGCGATCTCTTCGATGCTTGCACGAGACAGCTCCTGCAATCCACCGAAATGTTTCAACAAGTCGCGACGGCGGGTCGGTCCAACGCCGGCAACGCCTTCCAGGGTTGACGTCCGACGGGTTTTGCCGCGACGGGCCCGGTGTCCGGTAATTGCAAAACGGTGGGCCTCATCGCGAATCTGCTGGATCAGGTGCAGCGCCGGGGAGTCACCGCGCAAAGTGAACTCGTGCGCCGCATCATTCAGATACAAAGTTTCAAAACCAGCTTTGCGGGTCGCGCCCTTGGCAACACCCAGCAAGATCAGATCCGGCACTGCCAGTTCGTTGAGCACATCACGAGCCATCGACAACTGACCCTTGCCGCCGTCGACCAAGAGGATATCCGGCAACTTGCCCTCGCCATCCTTGAGTTTGCTGAAGCGACGCGTCAGGGCCTGATGCATGGCCGCATAGTCATCCCCCGCCGTGACACCCTCGATGTTGTAGCGGCGGTAGTCCGACTTGATGGCGCCTTCCGGGCCAAACACCACGCAGGACGCGACCGTTGCCTCACCACTGGAGTGACTGATGTCGTAGCACTCCAGTCGTTGCGGAGGCTCATCCAGCTTCAATACTTCAGCCAAGGCTTCAAATCGTGCCGCGGTGTGCTGACGGTTGGCCAGCCGCGCGCCTAACGCTTGTTCCGCATTGGTGACCGCCAGTTGCTGCCAACGCGCACGCGTGCCTCGCACCCGATGACTGATGGCCAGTTCGCGGCCGCGCAATGTATGAATCGCTTCGATCAACGTCGGGAAATCCTCATGCACGACGTTGACAATCAGTTCGCTCGGCAAATCGCGTTCCGGACTGCTGATGAAGTATTGGCCAAGGAACGCGGCCATGACTTCCGATACATCCTCTTCGATGCCGACTTGCGGAAAGAAGTTTTTGCTACCCAATACTCGTCCACCACGGACACTGATCAAATGCACGCAGGCACCACCCGGGTTGACGAATGCAGCGATGACGTCGATATCGCCAGTGCCGCCCTCCATGCTTTGTTGATCCTGAACGCGGCGCAACAATGCGATCTGATCCCGCAACTCGGCGGCGCGCTCGAACTCCAGGTTGATCGCCGCCTCTTCCATCGCCGTGGACAGCTCATTGGTCAATGCGTGACTGCGTCCTTCTAGAAACATCACCGAGTGACGCACATCTTCGGCATAAACCTCAGGCTCGACCAGCCCGACGCAAGGCGCCTTGCAACGCTTGATCTGATATTGCAGGCATGGGCGGGTTCGATTCTTGTAATAACTGTCTTCACACTGACGGACGAAAAACGTCTTTTGCAGCAGGCTCAGACTTTCGCGGATGGCACCCGCGCTCGGATAAGGCCCGAAATACTTGCCTTTGGCTTTTTTCGCACCGCGATGGATGCTGAGGCGCGGAAACTGCCCGTCCGAGAGAAAAACATAAGGATAGGATTTGTCGTCGCGCAACAGGATGTTGTACGGCGGCCGCCATTCCTTGATCAGCGTTTGCTCAAGCAGCAGCGCTTCGGTTTCGTTGGAGGTAATGGTCGTTTCGACTTGAACAATACGACCGACCAACGCAGCGGTTTTCGGCGCCAGCCCGGTCTTGCGAAAGTAGCTCGCCAGGCGTTTCTTGAGGTTCTTGGCCTTGCCGACATACAAAAGACGCGCATCGCTGTCGAACATGCGATACACGCCGGGGCGCCCGCTGACAGTCGACAGGAAGGCGCTGGAATCGAATGTTTCAGTCATGGTCAGAGGCTGGCATCAACCATGCCGTGACGAACCGCCAACAGTGTCAACTCGACATCGCTGCTGATCGAAAGCTTCTCGAAAATGCGGTAGCGATAGGTGTTCACGGTTTTTGGCGACAAACACAACTTGTCGGAAATGATCTGTACCTTCTGGCAGCCGACAATCATCAATGCGATCTGGATTTCTCGCTCGGACAACGCGGTTGGACGGCTGAAAGGACTTGATCGCCAGTTGCTGAGCAATCTGCGGGCTGATATAGCGCTGCCCGGCAAACACCAGCCGAATGGCCTGCACCATCTCCGGCAACCCTGCACCCTTGGTCAGATAACCCGCGGCGCCGGCCTGCAGCAAGCGCGTAGGAAAAGGATCTTCCTCGCACACCGTAACCGCGACCACCTTGATGTCAGGATGGCTGCGCAGCAGTTTACGCGTGGCTTCCAGGCCGCCGATGCCAGGCATCTTGACGTCCATCAGGACCACATCGGGTTTCAACTCTCGGGCCTTGATCAGGGATTCTTCCCCGGACTCGGCCTGGCCCACTACCTGCAAGCCATCAATATCGGCCAGCATCCGTGTAATGCCTGTACGAACCAGATCATGGTCATCGACCACTAGCACCCTAATCAAGCAGACACCTCGCGATATGGTCTTATTGGGATGCCGGACACCTTAGCAAAAAGTGCCCGACAGACCTAGCGGCAAGCAGCATTTAAAAAGTTTCAATTCATCATCGAAGGCTTGCCGGCCGTGGGTTTCAGAGCACAGGTGTACTGATATCCAGCTGCATTCGCAGGAAACACTCGTCCTCGCCTTGTATGTGTAGCCCTTTTCTTTCATACAAATGTTTCGCCGGATTATTTTCGAACACTGTCAGGCGCAAAGCCGGCCGCCGCTCCTCATTGGCCATAGCGATAACCTGATCAATCGCCCAGGAACCCGCGCCCTGTCGCTGAAAGGCTTGAGCAATCTGCAGTTCACGAATGTACAGCGCCCGCCTGTCCCGGCTGAGACTGAAAAAACCGATCGCCACATCATCACGCAATATCAGCCAGCTCTCGCGGCCCGACCAGGCGACGTCGAATGCTTCGTCCTGCCACAACAGATCATGGTGAATGTAGTAACGCAGCATGTTTTGACAAGTGAGATTGCGTGAAAATGTCAGATTCTCTGACGTCGCCTGCCGCAACTGGAATGTCATTCAGCCCACCATCACAGGAACGACCCGCCCCTGCCACGCTCCGGCGTCGCGTTGGGCAACCAGCAAAAGGTCACCCGCCCCCGGCGCAGAAACGATCAATGAACCGCTTTCGGACCATATCGCGCTGCGCCCTGCCGATTGCCATCCGCCGGTAAGACCTGCGTGGTTGGCCATCAATACAGCCATCGTGTGTTGCCGCGCATAACCCTGAAGCAGCGCGGTGTCTGCCGCGTAACCTTTCTCGCTGATCAATACACCTGCTGCGTACAGGTCAACCCCTTGGTCAGCCGCCGCAGCCGCATGACTGGCGTGGGAAAAATCAGCGCAGACCGCCAGCGCGACCCTGTGATTGCCGATGTCCAGGATCGGCCCTCCGAGACCGGGAGCGAAAACAAGCTCCTCGCCCGAGTGCAAATGCTGTTTGCTGTACACCGCGAGCGAACCATCAGCCCCCAGGACCAGAGCACCAATCAACACTCCAGGATGATTTTTTAGCCGAACTGGCATGCCGACGACAGTCGTTACGCCGAGCTCACGGGCGACATCGTGCAGTGGTTGAAGGACTGCATCTTGCGGGTCGATGGCCAATGCGGCGGCCGCCTCGCCTTCATAGCCGGTTAAAGACAATTCCGGAAAAACCAGCAACTGCACGCCCTGCCCCGCCGCGACTTCGATGAAGCGCATATGCCGGGCAATGTTGGCTGCAAGATCACCGGCAATGGAAGTTGCCTGAGCAGCGGCAATGGTCAGTGTCGACATGAGTCATCCTTGGTCATCAGGCAAAGAGCCGAGTGTGTCACAACTGTTGCTACGCTCAAGCAATAGGCGTTTTGTTACTCATTCGATAGCAATTTCTGATTGCTGAGGCGCATCGGCCTCTAGTAAGCTCGGCGCATTCATCGGAGACAGACCATGTTCAACGCCCCTGCACAGCTTCTTACCGCCAGCGCCCTGCGCTCGGTTGCGGCTGCCCGGGTGAACGACGTTTGCGCTCCGGTCAGCTTTTATTTTGGGTATTGGTTTAGCCACTGGCGCGCCTGATACCCACACGGCGCCCATGAATACGGGTCGCCTACCAGAGATTTCTCAACCCCCGGTCGGCTTCCCGACCGGGGGTTTTGTTTTTTCAGGCCCCAAACTTTTTCGCAACACACCAGACACTTTGAGGATTCACCCAATGAACTACGCCACTTATTACCGTTACGACAGCTTTAGCGCCTGGCGATTTACCAGCCTCCGCTCGGGACAGCCTGCCGCCTCCGATCGGTCACCCACAGGTGGCAAACACACCCATGTAGCCAATACGGCCAATTGTCGAACACCCCAGTAGGGCTGAGCGAGCGGGAACAACCCGCCGCCTGCCCAGGAAGACCGAATATGAACTCGTCCGTTTCTGCTCTGCCGCTGTCCACCCTGAATTCCGCCAACGAAGCGCTGACTCTGCGTCTGCCCAGCTCATTGCAACTCAAACAGCAGTTGCCACTGAGCAACGCCTTGAGCCACCAAGTCGCCGCACACCGCCAAGCGGTCCGTGCGATTCTCAACGGTGAAGACCAGCGCATGCTGGTAATCGTCGGCCCTTGCTCCATCCACGATCCTCAGTCCGCCCTTGAGTACGCTGGCAAGCTCGCCCGACTGGCTGAAGCCGTCAGCGAGGAGATGCTCCTGGTGATGCGTGCCTATGTCGAAAAACCGCGCACCACTGTCGGCTGGAAAGGCCTGGCCTACGACCCGCACCTGGATGGCAGTGATGACATGGCCGGCGGCCTGACACTGTCCCGCGAGCTGATGCTGGAAATGATCCGCCTCGGCTTGCCAGTGGCCACCGAACTGTTGCAACCGATGGCAGCAGGTTACTTCGATGACCTTCTCAGTTGGGTTGCCATTGGTGCACGTACCACCGAATCACAAATACATCGTGAAATGGCCAGCGGCCTGAGCATGCCGGTGGGCTTCAAGAACGGTACTGACGGCGGAGCGACCGTTGCTGTCGACGCTATGCGTTCGGCAGCCCATCCACATCGGCATTTCGGGGTTGATAGCCAGGGACACCCGGCGATTATTCAGACGCCAGGCAACCCGGACACTCACCTGGTATTACGCGGAGGCCATCACGGACCGAACCATGATCGTGAGAGCGTGGCGAGAATAAACGCTGACCTGAACCGACTGAAAATCCCCAGCCGCATCATGGTCGATTGCAGTCACGCCAACAGCGGCAAGGATCCACTGCGCCAACCGGCAGTCTTCAATGAGGTTCTGGAGCAACGCCTGCAGGGTGATCGTTCGCTGATCGGCATGATGTTGGAGTCCCATCTGTTCGAAGGCTGTCAGCCGTTGAGTGCATCGCTGCGCTACGGCGTTTCGATTACCGATGGTTGCCTTGGTTTCAGCGCAACGGAGCAACTTCTGCTCAAGGCAGCGCAACGTCTTGGCGCGTGTAACAGAGACTGATCGCAGTGCCCACCCTCCGGCTCAAAAGAAAACCGGAGGATGGGCCAGGTTCAACCTACGCCTCTACCCGCACCTGTGCCGCCGCAGACACCTGACTGACATCGTCCAACCGCTCTACCGTGTAGGAAACACGTACGGTCGATCCCTGGTGCTCGCGCCAGAAGCGCTGCGGGACGATAAAAATCAGCGGTTTCCCTGCGGTTTCCCGAGTGATGTCGCGATCATCCCTGTGACTGAAGAAATCACCGTCACACTTGAGGTAAACCAACTCACCCTCCTGCGTCCGGGCATTACCGATCACCACGGTTACGCCATCAATTGAATCTTCTGCTACCAGCACGCCATCTTCAGCCTCAAGCACATCGGGAGCGTCCAGCTCACTCTGCAAGAACGGGGTGATGAGGACTCTCGCAGACTCGGACTCGCGAACCGCACCATTCGCCTGCTCGACTCGGTAGCGAACCGTCACCTCGCCATCGAGGTGAGCTACGACGTACTCGGCAGGCACCCAGAATGACAGGACTTCTGCGACAGCAAAGGCCTCGACCTTCAGCCGATCGCTGAACGTCAACGGCGATGCCTCTCCCGACCACATCAACGACACCTGGTCACCTGTCGCCATTTTGCCGTACGGCTGGAGCGTGATGAGTACACCTTCCACCACCCGCGCCGGATCCAGCGTTCCGCCGACTGCACCTTCGATTTGCGGAGCAAGCAACTGCGCACGCGTATCTCCGACAGTCAATTGCAAGGGCGCAGACAATGCGGGCTCGGCCAGACCCGCGCTGGCAAGCGTCCAGTAGATATCCAGAGCGCCGCCGTCCAAAGCGGCAACGTGCATGCCTTTGATCACGAAAATGACGTCTTTGCCAACCTGAGCCTCGCTGACATAGCGAACCTTTTCATGCTGGTAAACAAAGCCCTCGAGATCCAGACCCTCCCAGCTCAGCAACAACCGATCGCCACACGCCATATTTGTATAAGGGGCAATACGAACAACGACCTGGCTCAGCGAAGGATCGAGCACATCGCCTTCCAGTGCGTCGAGTGTCGCGGCAGGCAACAATTGTTGGGTTGTAGATGGACTGACAGGGTGGCGCATTCGGTAGCAAAACTCGATTTCATGCGTGTTCATTCGTGGCTCCACTCCTTGGACAAAACGCTGCCTTCATGACGGCGTCGACAACCCACATTGAACGCGATTGGTGATGCATTCGATATCAGCCCAATACGCCGCAGACATGGCGCAAAGGCTACGAGCGCAGTAGGCAACCAACGCAAAATCGACTCACATCAGGCGGAAGACGGCTAGAACTTCCGATTCGGACTTCACATGTATCCGAAAATTCGTACAACCCCTAGTCCATATTCAACGGCCAAGTGAAGCCTCTTCGTACTTCATCAGCGGGACGGGTGTTTTAGAGTGGCCCACAGATTTCCCCGATGAACTTCTGCGAAAAAGGTAAGAACATGCAACGGAATGCTACAACTCGTTATCCCGTGCTTTTGGTACATGGCCTGTTCGGATTTGAGCGTATCGGCCATTTCGAGCTGTTTCACGAGGTCAAGGACGCCCTGAAAACAGCAGGCAGCCGAGTGTTTGTTCCCCACCTCTCCGCCACTCACGACAACGAAGTGAGAGGTGAGCAATTACTGAAGCAAATCGAAAGCGTCCTGCGAGGCACAGGCGCCAGCAAAGTCAACCTCATTGGACACAGTCAGGGTGCATTGACTGCTCGCTATGCTGCGGCGCTTGCGCCACACGCCGTAGCCTCGGTGACATCGGTCAGCGGCCCCAACCACGGTTCGGAACTGGCTGACTTCCTGCGCAAGGCGCTGGTGCCTGGCCGATTGCCGGAAGTGGTGGCGCAAAACGTGGCGACGCTGTTCGCTGATTTCATTTCTCTGCTCAGTGGAGGGGGCGCACTGCCGCAGAACGCATTGGCGGCACTCAATGCATTGACAACCGAGGGGGTGGGCGCCTTCAACGACAGGTTTCCTCAGGGTCTTCCTCCCACGTGGGGCGGGCAAGGCGCCGCACAGGTCAATGGTGTGCGCTATTACTCCTGGAGCGGTGTCCTGCCGGCAACAGTCCTGCCATCCTTCGACCCGATTCAAAATGCCTGTCAGGCGCTTTCGCAATATTTCATGACCGAAGGAGATCAGAATGACGGCTTCGTCGGGCGCTTCAGCTCGCATTTGGGCCAGGTGATCCGTTCCGACTATCCGCTGGACCACCTGAGCACTTTGCGCCGCAGTGCCAGCACCGTCACCAACCTGCTCGACCCCATTGCGCTTTACGTCGAACATGCCGCTCGCCTGCGCGCAGTGAATCTCTGAACAGGCTGCTGACAACCGAACGGAACTTTGCCGAGAATTCGCCCACTGAATCCGGTAGGCTCCGCACTTTACTGAAATAGATTGGAGAGTTTTCCCATGGCTAAAGCCACTGCCCGCCACATCCTGGTTTCCAGCGAAGACAAGTGCAACGAACTCAAGGCCCAGATCGAAGGCGGCGCTGATTTCGCCGAAGTCGCCAAGGCCAACTCCACCTGCCCATCCAGCCGTCAGGGTGGCGATCTGGGCTCGTTCGGTCCTGGCCAGATGGTCAAGGAATTCGACACCGTGGTATTCAGCGCGCCAATCAACGTCGTGCAAGGCCCGGTGAAGACCCAGTTCGGTTATCACCTGCTGGAAGTCACCAGCCGTCAGGACTGATCCGTCGCCTGATTGCTGTACCAACGGCCCGCCTTTCGGTGGGCCGTTGTGTTTCAGCAACACATACGACTGGCGACAGGCGCGCCTCTCGCGTACAACTTGCGCATATCGACGAACCGTTCCAAGGCTGACAATGCGACTGGTTTTCCCCACATTGATGCTCACCGCCCTCGCCCTGCTGTCGGGTGCCGCCGGTGTGAACGCTGCACCGCAACATGCGTTGACCGTGTATGGCGAACCTGCCAAATACCCCGCGGGCTTTAGTCACTTCGACTACACCAATCCGCAAGCCCCCAAGGGCGGGACGATGCGCCGCTCGGCGATCGAAATCGGTCACTTCGACCACTTGCTTCCTTATATAGACAAAGGCATCGGCGTCACCCAGATCGACGGCATGCTGTATTCGCCGCTGGCCCAGCGTTCGATGGACGAGCCTTACACCGTCTACGGCCTGGTTGCACAGAAGATGGAGCGCTCGGACGACGGTCTGTCGCTGCGCTTCTTCATCAATCCCAAGGCCCGCTTCGCTGACGGCAAACCGATCACCGCCGAAGATGTGCGCTACACCTACGACCTGTTGATGACCCAGGGCAGCCTGCGTTATCGCACCCAGTTTGCCGACGTCAAAGGCGTCGAAGTGGAAGCGCCGCTGACCGTGCGTTTCGATTTCAAAAGCAACGAAAACCGCACCCTGCCACTCGATATCGCGACCCTGCCGGTATTCCCCGAACACTGGTGGAAGAGCCGCGATTTCGCTGGCGGCGGTGGCTACGAACCGCCACTGGGCAGTGGCCCCTATCGCGTCGGCAAAGTCGATTCGGGGCGCAGCATCACGTTCGAACGCAACCCTGACTGGTGGGGCAAGGATTTGCCCGTAAGCCGTGGCCTCTATAATTTCGACCACTTCAGCATCGAATACTTCGGCGACACCGATGTTGCGCGACAAGTGCTGCGCGGCGGCGCCTATGACTACAACCGCGAGTTTTCCGCCACCGGTTATTCGATCGGCTATGACAGCCCCGCCCTGAGCGACGGCCGCCTGCAAAAAGCTCACTTGGCCACCGAAGCACCGCAATCGGCACAAGGCTTTGTGTTCAACCTGCGAAAACCGATGTTCCAGGATCGTCGCGTACGCCAGGCACTGGCGATGCTGTGGGATTTCGAGTGGAGCAACCGGCAGATGATGCGCAACCTGTACATCCGCCAGCAAAGCTATTTTTCCAACAGCGATCTCGCGGCGCGGCAATTGCCCGATGCGCAAGAGCTGAAAATTCTTGAACCGCTGCGCGGACAGATTCCCGAGGAAGTCTTCACAACAGTCTTCGAGGCGCCGAAAACCGATGGCAGCGGGCTGATCCGCGACAAACAGTTGCAGGCCCTTGAACTGCTTGAGCAGGCCGGCTGGAAACCGGATGGCGATCAATTGGTGAATGCCGAGGGCGAGCCGCTGAGCTTCACCTTTCTGGTCAGCCAGAACGGCATGGACCGGCTGTTGCTGCCATACAAACGCACATTGAAACAGATCGGCATCGACCTCAATATCCGCCGCATCGACTCCTCGCAATACGTCAACCGCTTGATGAGCCGTGACTACGACATGATCGTCACCGGTTATCCCGTCACCACCTCTCCGGGCGGCGAATTGCTCAACTACTTCGGATCGGCGTCAGCCAATGACCCGGGCGCCAACAATTACATGGTGCTGAAAAACCCGGCGGTCGACACCTTGATCAATGGCCTGATCCGCGCCTCGACCCAATCCGACATGCTGCACTACGCTCACGCGCTGGACCGGGTGCTGCAGTGGAACTACTACTGGATTCCCAATTACTACCCGCCGGGCACCTCGACTGTCTGGTGGAACCGTTTCGGCATTCCGTCGGTGCAGGCGAGCAATGACGAAGCCATCGAGAGCTGGTGGGAAATCAGTAGCACGGCGCTGACCAATCAACAGATGACGGCGGAAAAAATCGCCCGTGGCAGACCCGGAGGGCCGCGCTGATGTGGGGTTACATACTGCGGCGCCTGCTGCTGATCATCCCGACGCTGGTGATCATTCTGCTGGTCAATTTCGTCATCATTCAGGCTGCACCCGGCGGCCCGGTCGAGCAGGCGATCGCACACTTGCAAGGCATTGGCGGGACCAATGTCGGTGGTGGCTCAAGCGAAACCATGAGCAGCACCTCCCGCGCCAGCCGTGGCCTCGATCCGCAACTGATCAAGGACATCGAAAAGCAGTACGGCTTCGATAAACCGGCCCATGAACGCCTGTGGCTGATGCTCAAGAACTATGCCCACCTGGATTTCGGCAAAAGCTTCTTCCGTGGCGCGACGGTCACCGACCTGATCCTTGAAAAAATGCCGGTGACCATTTCGCTCGGTCTCTGGGCGACGCTGATTACCTATCTGGTGTCGATCCCGCTAGGTATCCGCAAGGCTGTGCATCACGGCAGTCATTTTGATATCTGGAGCAGCACGGCGATCATCATCGGCTACGCAATGCCGGCGTTCCTGTTTGCGATGTTTCTGATCGTGGTGTTTGCCGGCGGCACTTCGCTGAACTGGTTCCCGGTGCGCGGCCTGGTGTCGGACAACTTTGAATCACTGTCAACCCTTGGCAAGATCGCCGACTACTTCTGGCATCTGGTTTTGCCGGTGACAGCGCTGGTCATCGGCGGATTCGCGACACTGACTATCCTCACCAAAAACTCTTTTCTCAATGAGATCACCCGCCAATACGTCGTCACTGCCCGGGCGAAAGGCTTGAGCGAGCGTCGCGTCCTGTACGGGCACGTATTCCGCAACGCCATGCTGCTGGTGGTGTCGGGCATACCCCAGGCGTTCATCAGCGTGTTCTTCGCCGGCTCGCTGCTGATCGAAGTGATCTTCTCCCTCGATGGCCTCGGCCGCATGAGTTACGAAGCCGCCGTGTCGCGCGATTATCCGGTGGTGTTCGGTTCGCTGTTTATCTTTACCCTGTTCGGTTTGCTGATAAAACTGATCGGCGACCTGTGCTACACCCTCGTCGATCCGCGCATCGACTTCGCCGCGAGGAACGCCTGATGTTCAAGCTCTCGCCGTTGGGCCGTCGTCGCTTCGAGCGTTTCAAGAAAAACCGCCGTGGCTGGTGGTCTTTGTGGCTGTTCATCGGGCTGTTCGTCGTCACGCTGGGTGGCGAGTTGATCGCCAATGACAAACCGTTGGTGGTCAGCTATCAGGGCCAATGGTATTTCCCGGTCTTCAAGCGCCACACCGAGCAGGAGTTCGGCGGGCAACTGCCGTTCCAGGCTGATTACCGCAGTGACTATGTACAGAACCTGATCCACAAGGACGGTGGCTGGCTGCTGTTCCCGCCGATTCCGTTCAGTGACGACACGCCGAACTATGACCTCAACAAACCGGCACCGAGTCCGCCGACTTCGGTCAACTGGCTAGGCACCGACGATCAGTCGCGGGACGTGTTGGCGCGGGTGATTTTCGGTGCGAGGGTATCGATTCTGTTTGCGTTGATGCTGACGTTTGTCAGCGCCTTGATCGGCATCGCAGCCGGTGCCTTGCAGGGCTATTACGGGGGCTGGGTCGACCTGATCGGGCAACGCCTGCTGGAAGTCTGGTCGGGATTGCCGGTGCTCTATCTGCTGATCATTCTCTCCGGTTTCGTCGAGCCGAATTTCTGGTGGCTGCTGGGGATCATGGCCTTGTTTTCCTGGTTGGCGCTGGTCGATGTGGTGCGTGCCGAGTTCCTCCGCGGGCGCAATCTGGAATACGTCAAAGCCGCACGAGCCCTGGGTTTGACTGACCGTAAAGTGATTGTCCGGCACATCCTGCCAAACGCCATGAATACCACGCTGAGTTACCTGCCGTTCATTCTGACCGGGGCCATTTCCACGCTCACGGCGCTGGACTTCCTCGGCTTCGGCATGCCCGCCGGCAGTGCTTCACTGGGCGAACTGATCGGCCAGGGCAAGCAGAACCTGCAAGCACCCTGGCTCGGGCTGACAGCGTTTTTCACCCTGGCGCTGATTCTTTCTTTACTGGTGTTCATCGGTGAAGCGTTACGTGACGCCTTCGACCCCCGATCCTGAAGCGTGGCCATGACTGACAACCTGATTGAAATCCGAAATCTCAATGTTGCCTTCCATGGCCAGACCGTGGTCCGCGACCTGTGCCTGGATATCCGCGCCGGCGAGTGTCTGGCACTGGTCGGCGAGTCCGGTTCGGGCAAATCGGTAACGGCCCATTCGATTCTGCAATTGCTCCCCGACAGTGAAGCCCAGACCACCGGCAGCATTCGCTATCGCGGGCAGGAATTGGTCGGGGCTGACCCCAAGGTCTTGCGCGAACTGCGCGGTAATCGCATCGCCATGATCTTTCAAGAGCCGATGACCTCGCTCAATCCGTTGCACACCATCGAAAAGCAAATCGGTGAAACCCTGTTGCTGCACCGCGGCCTCGGTGGCAAGGCGGCACAACAACGGATTCTTGAACTGCTCGACCTCGTCGGCATCCAGAAACCCAAGGAACGGCTCAAGGCGTATCCGCATCAACTGTCTGGCGGTCAGCGGCAAAGGGTGATGATAGCCATGGCGCTGGCCTGCGAACCGGAATTGTTGATCGCCGACGAGCCGACCACAGCCCTCGATGTCACCGTGCAGCGCAAGATCCTGCTGCTGCTCAAATCCTTGCAACAACGCTTGGGAATGTCGCTGCTGCTGATTAGCCACGACCTTAATCTGGTGCGCAGCATTGCTCAGCGCGTCTGCGTAATGAAGGCCGGCGAGATCGTCGAGCAAGCGCCTTGCGAAATCTTGTTCACCGAGCCGAAACATCCTTACAGCTGCGTTCTGCTGAACGCCGAACCCGAGGGCGAAGCCCTGCCCCGGGATGAGCGTGAAAACGTGCTGGAAGTCGAAGATCTGCGGGTTGAGTTCGTTGTCGGTGGCGGCCTGTTTCAGCGCAAACAATACCTGCGCGCAGTGGACGGCATCAGCTTGAACATCCAGCGCGGCAAGACCCTGGGCATTGTCGGTGAGTCCGGTTCAGGCAAGTCGACGCTGGGCCAGGCAATCCTGCGCCTGCTTGATTCCGAAGGCAGCATCCGCTTCCAGGGCGAAGCGCTCGATGGTCTCAACCAGAAACAGTTGCGCCCGTGGCGGCGGCAGATGCAGGTGGTGTTTCAAGATCCGTTCGGCAGCCTCAGCCCACGGATGTCGGTGGCGCAGATCATCAGCGAAGGCCTGGAAGTGCATTGCGAATCGACCGCCGATGAATGCGATGAGCAAGTGATCCGCGTGTTGAAAGAGGTGGGTCTGGATCCGCAAAGCCGCCATCGCTACCCGCACGAGTTTTCCGGCGGGCAGCGCCAGCGCATCGCCATCGCCCGGGCGCTGGTACTGAAACCGGCGCTGATCCTGCTGGACGAGCCGACCTCGGCACTCGACCGCACGGTGCAGAAACAGGTGGTCGCCCTGCTCCGCCAGCTTCAGGAAAAACACGGTTTGACCTATTTGTTCATCAGTCACGACCTCGCGGTGGTCCGCGCCCTGGCGCACGACATGATCGTGATCAAGGACGGCAAAGTGGTCGAGCGCGGTGCCAGTCATGACGTGTTTGATTCGCCGCAGCATCCGTACACCAAAGAGCTGTTGGCGGCGGCACATCCGGGGTAGGCATAATCCGCACTCGATTTGAAACCGAGTCGCGGCCATCGCTGGCAAGCCAGCTCCCACAGGACTTTCGGCCGCTCACAAATGTTTTGCTCACCCAAAAAACTGTGGGAGCTGGCTTGCCAGCGATGGCGTCGGCACTGTCAACCAAAACCCCGGATCAGCCTTCATGAACACCACCGAAAGCCTCAAGGACTACCAACGGGTTCGCACCCTGGCGATCCGCTCGCTGTTCGAGATCATCGAGCAATCGAGCGAAGGCACGGTGATTGTCGATCGGGATGCCAATATCGTCTGGATGAACGAGCGCTACGCTCGCCGGTTTGGTCTGGAGTCCGCCGCCGTCGCCATCGGCAAACCATGTGAAAGCGTGATCCCCGGCAGCCTCTTGCGGGAAGTGGTGCGCACCGGCCGGCCGATCTTGCTCGATATGCAGGACACGCCAAAAGAGCCGTTGGTGGTCATGCGCTTGCCGATTCACGACGACGCCGGCAGCGTGATCGGCGCCATCGGTTTTGCCCTGTTCGATGAGTTGCGCACCCTCTCGCCGATGCTCAAGCGCTACCTGAGCATGCAGGAAGAACTGGCGTCGACCCGCTCTTTGCTGCGAGCGCGACAGACCAAGTACAACTTTGCGCATTTCATCGGCACCAGCGCCGCCAGCCTCGAAGTCAAACGCCGGGCCCGCCGCAGTGCCAGCGCCGAGTCGCCGGTCCTGCTGCTCGGCGAAACCGGCACTGGCAAAGAGTTGCTGGCCCAAGCCATACACAACGCCTCGCCGCGGGCGCACAAAGCCTTTGTCAGCATCAACAGCGCGGCGATTCCCGAAGCCTTGTTGGAGGCCGAGTTTTTTGGCACAGCGCCAGGCGCTTTCACCGGCGCCGATCGCAAGGGCCGCACCGGCAAACTGCAAATCGCTCAGGGCGGGACGTTGTTTCTCGACGAAATCGGCGACATGCCGCTGCCACTGCAAAGCAAACTGCTGCGCGTATTGCAGGAAAAGGAATTCGAACCCGTGGGCTCCAACGAAGTGATTCAGAGCGATGTGCGGGTGATCGCCGCCACGTCGACGGATCTGCAAGCGGCGATCAAGCGCGGCGAATTCCGTGCCGACTTGTATTACCGACTCAATGTATTGCCGATCAATGTGCCGCCATTGCGGGACCGACTGGATGACTTGCCTGCGCTCAGCGAAGCCATTCTTGAAGAGCTGCGCAGCCAGCATGAACTGAACCGCGAAGCGCTGGCCCTGCTTGGCCAGCATGCCTGGCCGGGGAATATCCGCGAGTTGCGCAATGTACTGGAACGGGCGGCGCTGCTCAGTGATGACCTGATGCTGACAGAACATGACATACGCGTGGCCATCGGCACGTTTACCCCGGTTGAGCGAACTTCGGCACCGATGGCTGAAGCGCTGACGGAAGAGACATTCGCTCAGGCGCGGGAACGATTTGACCGGCAGTTGATTCAATCTGCCCTTGCGCAGTGTGCGGGGAAGGTGCCGGAGGCAGCGGCTCGGCTGGGGCTTGGGCGGTCGACGCTGTACAAAAAAATGGTGGCGCTAGGGATGGTTGAATCTCATTAAAGAGACTTGACTCTCTAAACAAAGACAAAATCAAAAACATCGCTGGCAAGCCAGCTCCCACAGGTTAATCACAGTTCCTGTGGGAGCTGGCTTGCCAGCGATGACGTCAGTAAATCCAGCGAAAATCTCTAAATAGAGATAATTTCTTTCCTCCGCCACCAATAAAACTCATTAAATCTATATATTTCAATACCTTACAAATCTGGCACAAAACTCGCTAACCGCTCTCCCACACCCGTTTCAACCACAAAAATAACAATTCCGGAGAGACACACCATGAGTGTGATCATTGCCCTGGCAGCCCTCGCGCTGCTGATGCTCGCGGCCTACCGTGGCTACAGCGTCATCCTTTTCGCCCCGATCGCCGCCCTCGGCGCTGTTCTGCTCACCGATCCTTCCGCCGTCGCCCCCGCCTTCACCGGGGTGTTCATGGAAAAAATGGTCGGTTTCATCAAGCTGTACTTTCCCGTGTTCCTGCTCGGCGCCGTGTTCGGCAAGTTGATCGAACTGTCGGGGTTCTCGCGCTCAATCGTCGCGGCGGCGATTCGCCTACTGGGCACCAAACAAGCGATGCTGGTGATCGTGCTGGTCTGCGCCTTGCTCACCTACGGTGGTGTTTCGCTGTTTGTGGTGGTGTTCGCGGTCTATCCGTTTGCCGCAGAGATGTTCCGCCAAAGCAATATCCCCAAACGCCTGATCCCGGCCACCATCGCCCTCGGCGCGTTTTCGTTCACCATGGACGCCCTGCCCGGCACACCGCAAATCCAGAACATCATTCCCAGCACCTTCTTCAACACCACCGCATGGGCGGCGCCGTGGCTGGGGGTGATCGGCACGATCTTCGTGTTCTGCGCCGGCATGCTGTTTCTCCAGCGCCAGCGCAACAAGGCCCAGCGCAACGGTGAAGGCTATGGCAGCGAACTGCGCAACGAGCCGGAAACCGCTGCCGATCTGAAGTTGCCGAACCCATGGATTGCGCTGTCACCCCTTCTGGCGGTGGGCATCATGAATCTGCTGTTTACCCAGTGGATTCCGCAGTGGTACGGCAAGACCCACAGTCTCGCACTGCCGGGCATGGCCACGCCGGTGACCACCGAAATCGCCAAACTGACGGCGATCTGGGCAGTGCAGGCGGCATTGCTGGTGGGGATTCTGATGGTGTTGGCGTTCGGCTTTCAGGCGATTCGCAGCAAACTTGCCGAGGGCAGCAAAAGTGCGGTCAGCGGCGCCCTGCTGGCGGCGATGAACACCGCTTCGGAATACGGCTTCGGCGCGGTGATCGCGTCGTTGCCGGGTTTTCTGGTGCTGGCCGACTGGCTCAAGCAAATCCCCAATCCGCTGGTCAACGAGGCCATCACCGTGACGTTGCTGGCCGGTATCACCGGCTCTGCCTCGGGCGGCATGAGCATTGCGCTGGCGGCGATGTCCGAGCAGTTCATCAGCGCGGCACACGCAGCGAACATTCCGCTGGAAGTGCTGCACCGCGTGGCCGCCATGGCCAGTGGCGGTATGGACACCCTGCCGCACAACGGCGCGGTGATCACGCTGCTGGCGGTCACCGGCCTGACCCATCGCGAAGCTTATAAAGACATTTTCTGTATTACGCTGATCAAGACCCTCGCGGTTTTTGTAGTGATCGGCACTTTCTACGCCACTGGCATTGTGTGAGGCATTCATGACGACTCTTTCTGGCAAGACCGCATTGGTTACCGGCTCCACCAGCGGCATCGGTCTGGGCATCGCCCTCGTGCTGGCAAAGGCCGGGGCCAACGTGATTCTCAACGGTTTCGGCGATGCAGCCCCGGTGATTGCCGAGGTGGCGCAGTTCGGCGGCAAGGTCGGCCATCACCCGGCCGATGTCAGCGACCCGGCGCAGATCGCCGAGATGGTCAGCTACGCCGCACGCGAGTTTGGCGGCGTCGACATTCTGGTGAATAACGCCGGCATTCAATATGTCGCCGCCGTTGAAGAGTTCCCGATCGAGCGCTGGGACTCGATCATTGCCATCAATCTCTCGTCGGTGTTTCACAGCACGCGCCTGAGTTTGCCGGGCATGCGCACCAAGGGCTGGGGACGGATCATCAATATCGCTTCCGTGCACGGTCAGGTCGGTTCAACCGGCAAGGCTGCCTATGTCGCGGCAAAACACGGCGTGATCGGCCTGACCAAAGTGGTCGGCCTGGAAACCGCGACCAGCAACGTCACCTGCAACGCGATCTGCCCGGGCTGGGTCCTGACGCCGCTGGTGCAGAAGCAGATCGATGACCGTGCCGCCACCGGTGTCGATCCGCAGCAGGCGCAACACGATTTGCTGGCCGAGAAGCAGCCGTCGCTGGCGTTCGTCACACCGCAGCACCTGGGTGAACTGGTGTTGTTCCTGTGCAGCGAGGCCGGCAGCCAGGTGCGTGGGGCGGCGTGGAATATTGATGGTGGCTGGCTGGCGCAGTAAATCTTCAATTGATCCTGACCTTGTGCGTGATTAGATAACAAGAGGCAAACAAATGTCCGAAATCCTCTGGCAACCCGACGCCAACCGTATCGCCCATTCGCGCATGGACACGTTCCGGCGCTTGATCAATCAGCGTCACTCACTGAACGTTGACGACTACCCTGCCCTGCACCAATGGAGCATCGATCAGCGCGAAGCGTTCTGGCAGGCCATCGTCGATTTTTTCGGCATCAGCTTCCACACCCAACCCGACGCGGTCCTGCGTGAAGGCGCGAAAATGCCCAGCGCCGAATGGTTTCCTGGCGCGACCCTGAACTTCGCCGAACACCTGCTACGGCGGCGCGATGATGCCGTTGCTGTCGTCAGCGTGGCGGAGAACGGTCAGCGCGAGCAATTGACGTGGGCCGAACTGGCCAGTCAGGTCGCCGGGTTTCAAGCAAGTCTGCAAGCGGCGGGCGTTGGCCTCGGCGATCGCGTGGCAGCGTGCATGCCCAATACCTGGCAGACACTGGTGGCGATGCTGGCGACCACCAGCCTCGGGGCGATCTGGTCGTGTTCTTCTCCGGACTTCGGCACCCACGGCGTGATCGACCGTTTCGGCCAGATCGAGCCAAAGGTACTGATCACCTGCGCCGGCTATCGCTACGCCGGCAAGGAAATCGACCAGACAATAAAGCTCAATGAAATCCTCGCGCAACTGCCGACGCTGCAACAGTTGATCATCGTGCCTTACGCGCGCCCGCAGGCCCGCGTGCAGGATTATCGGACGCAGGCGGATGTCACGCTGTGGGAGGATTTTTACCAACCCGGCGACGAGCCGCGTTTCGTGCCGGTACCGTTCGCGCATCCGCTGTATGTGCTGTATTCCAGTGGCACCACTGGCGTACCGAAATGCATCGTCCACAGCACCGGCGGTGTACTGCTGCAACACGTCAAGGAACACGGGCTGCATGTCGACCTTGGCCCCGCTGATCGCCTGTTCTACTACACCACTTGCGGCTGGATGATGTGGAACTGGCTGGTCTCGGCGCTTGCGGTCGGCAGTGCCGTGGTGTTGTACGACGGCTCGCCCTTTCATCCGGAACAACAGCGCTTGGCGGATCTGCTCCAGGACGAACGCGTCAGCGTCTTCGGTACCAGCCCAAAATTTCTCGCGACGCTGGAGAGCAGCGGCATCAAGCCCCGCGAAAGCCATGATCTGAGCAGCCTGAAAACCCTGCTGTGCACCGGCTCGGCGTTATCACCGCAGAGCTATGACTTCGTCTACCGCGACTTCAAAGCCGACGTGTGCCTGGCCTCGATGTCCGGTGGCACCGACATCGTTTCCTGCTTCGTCAACGGCAATCCGCTGTCGGCGGTACGTCGCGGCGAGATCATGGGCAAAAGTCTGGGCATGGCAGTGGAAGTGTGGAACGACGCCGGCCAAGCAGTGATCGGCGAGAAAGGCGAACTGGTCTGCACCCGGCATTTTCCGGCGATACCGATTGGCCTGTGGAACGACCCCGATGGAGAAAAGCTGCGCAAATCCTATTTCAGTCTGTTCCCTGGCGTCTGGGCGCAAGGCGATTACGCCGAACAACTGCCCCACGGCGCGATGATGATTCACGGGCGATCCGACGCTGTGCTCAATCCCGGCGGCGTGCGCATTGGTACAGCGGAGATTTATCGACAGGTGGAAAAGGTCCCGCAAGTGCTCGACAGCGTGGCTATCGGGCAGCAATGGCAGGATGACGTGCGGGTGGTGCTGTTTGTGCGATTGCACGATGGCGTTGAACTGGATGAACCCCTGCAAGAGCAGATCCGTCAGGTGATCCGCGCGAACACCACACCGCGGCATGTGCCGGCGAAGATCGTTGCCGTTTTGGATATTCCGCGCACCATCAGCGGCAAGATCGTGGAGCTTGCCGTGAGAAACGTGGTGCACGGGGAGCCGGTGAAAAATACCGATGCCTTGGCCAATCCCGAAGCGCTAGTGCAGTTTCGGGATCGGTTGGAGCTGAGCAACTGATCCTGGCGCGATCAATCTGACCAGAAGCGCTGGCGACAGCGCTGCTCGTCAGAGGGGTTTGTTCAACGTGATGAGTACAGGTTCGACAATCGCTTTTCCGTTGCTGGCAGCGAGTGCGGCATTGATTATCGTCATGTTCTGGTCGTACGTGACTTTGTCTGTACTCAGCTGACTGAGCAACGAAGTGGCCACTGCGAGGGAGTCGGCGTTTTCAAAAGCCTTGGACGACTCATGACGGGCCATGCTCGCCTCTGTCACCGGTAGGCGACCGGCCGCGAGATTCAGCAATGACGCCACATCCAGCCTCTGCCCGTTGTCGCTTTTAAGTTCTGCGTCGCTGGCGTAGCCGACATCGGCGGTTTGCGCACTGGCATGAAACAGCTCATGGATCAGGTCATCTGCCACTACGTCATGGTTGAAACCCAGACTGACAAAATGTTTATTCAGGTTTTTTGTGTAGATTTCAACAAATGCTATTCCAGACGCGTCGCTGGAACTCGCCTTCTTCCAGCGCTTGTAACTGTCGACATCGAAGGACGCGAGCACGTCAGTATCCTTGAGTACATCGAGAACGATGTTGCTCAGTGAAAAGCCGGCAAAGTCGAAGCGAACCAGACGCAGATATTTCACCAGACGATCAGTGGCAATCGCCGATGTATCGCCGAATAACGTCTTCATCACCAGATCGCGATCACGTTTGAAGTCATGTTTGATCAATGTATCGATGGCGTTATCAATTTTCGCTCGAGCCCGGGGCAGACTTTTTTCGATGAAGTTACGCGTGTAACCGACCGGCAATGTCTTGGGTGAATACGGCAACTGCAAGGGCGCTTGAAAAGCAAATCCGTCCAGTGGTTTACCCCATAGATTGCCGCGACGATTCAACGCATACCATTTGTTGTTATCGCGTGCGGCCAGAACGGCAGTCGCCTCGCCGGCAGCAGCACGCGGCTTCCAGTTACCCAGCCCCATATGCGCGTTATTGGTGACGTCGGTCAACGCATAGGATTGACGGCGGCCGCTGAGCCTATGCAACTGCGTGTTGGCCTTGGCAATGATCTCATGGGTATTCTTGTTGAATCTGAGCAGGCCCTTGTGCACCAGCTTCCCACCGGCCTGCAGGCCCGAGGGCACACCGTCAAGCGGGTTGAAAAGGGAAATGGCTGAGGTGAATGCCAACTTGGTGAATTGCGCGGCTTTCGACGTCCTGGAAATAGCCTTGGCCGAAATGCTCAACGCCTTGGTACTGGCACCCACTACGGTTCCCACCAAACCGATACCATCCATTAAACAGCCATAAACCCCGTCTACAACCTTGTCATGCTCACCGGATGCAATGTCCTCGATGCATCTCTTGAACGGCACGACCAAGTCGATGAAGTACGTCAGCAGTCGATCCCCCTCCAATATGGAGAGTTCCAAGTCCGTTGGTATGCGAACCAACTCCCTGAGTTCTTGTGCATTGAAGAACGGTCGATGTCTGAAAACGAATCCGGCGAGGTCCTCGACATTCGGATCGTTGAAGGTTTGATAAAAACCGTGCTTGGGAGCATAAGATTGTCGCGGTTTAGGCTGCGTTCCCAGCTTATCGAGGATGGCCATGCTGGAGGTAATAGAAGTATTTTCAGCCGTCGCATGGGTATAGCGCTTCACATCGAGCGGCAGACTTTGCGTGGCAGTGACCTTCTGTTGGTCTTTCACATTGCCGTGGAAACGCAACCTTGTGGATTCTTGCAACTTCCCCTCTCGAGTGATGAAATCTCCCAAGGCGTCGTTTTTCCGAATTTCTCCGCGCGAAGTGAATAGTTCATAGCAGAGGAGCGTGTTTTCGCGCATCGCACACATGACAACGCCAAAACGTCCCGTTGCAGCATCTCTGCTCTGCTGTGTTTCTCTTGGAGCATCATACGTAAATGGGCCTCCGGCACGATACGTACTGGTATAAACAGCGGATTCACGCACCGTAAAAAAGTGTACTTTTGAATTCAAAAAGACCTTCAGGTCAGCCTCCGCCATCTGCGCTATGGCAAGTTTGACGGTGGACAACATGGCATTGTTCAGATCATCAAGATGTAGCTCCAACTGACGATCCAGTTCCTCGTCACAGGATTTGAGTTGCAGCAGTTTCGGGTAGCGCGTGTAGAGGCTGACACCAGACTGGTTGTAATTGATCGGCGGTCGGGGCACCCCGTTTGTTACCAGGCGCACTGTACGCCTGTCCCACTTAGCCGTGACCAAATCGCCCGATTGATGCAGATCAACCATGGACATGACCTGCTGCCCTCCCTTCTCGGAGAGTGCCTTTTCGTCCAGCGTATCGCAGCCCGGTGCTGCTACTTTAAGTGCCTTACGGGCAATGTTCGCCCTGCTGGGTAACGGCGTGGAAAAAGTTCGAGCAATGTGGGCAAACGTCTCAGCGTGCTTTTCGAATTCATCAAGTGCACGCCGTGTGCTAGCCTCCTCAGACTGAGCAAGTTCAGAGCTTGTGACAATCTGGTTGAGCAGCGCCCAATCGATTATCGGGTCGATCATGGCCAGATCTTTTAAATGCTTCTGCGCCTCACTGACCGGGTCCAGTTCGGCATAAGCCATGATCTGCGCATAGTTCAGTACTCGAGATGAGCCAGCCTTCACCGCCTCTACCAGCAAGACGCCACGACAGAAACTGATCCATGCAATCGACCCGATGGTAATGGACGACGGAACTTCCCGAACCAGAAACTCTGGTGCCGTTCGCGCCAGTAGAAGGTGTGCAGCCAAGGGTGCCAAATCCGAGTCAATTCCATGTTTGTTCTGCAGATACGTTGTCACATCTTCCAGTACGCTGGAGGGATGACGGCCAACATTGATAGAAGAATTCAGATCTAACCCGAGAACCTTTTTACGCGGGCGGTTTTGACCAATTGACGGATCCAGATCGAGCAGTACCGCCGTCATCAACAATTGCCGGAGAATATTTACCGAAACTGTCTGCCCCGTGGTTTTGCCATACCAGCCCAGTTCTTGCACATATTGTCTGGCGATAATCTGGCTATCCGGCTGGCTGACAAGTTCGGTGATTATCTGCGCGGCGTTCGCATGTGATACAACGGCGTGTCTGCTGGCACCGTACAGGGCGGTCAGCAGCTTTACTCCCGGAATGAGTTTGGATGTCGCTTTGCGAATGGCCGAAAATTGCTCTTCTGACAGGGCAACTAACGTCTGGTCATCCGTTTGAAAATACTCCCAGTAGTTTTCGGGTTCGTTGACTTGAGGATCAAAGTTGAACAAGGCCAGCAGATTCCTGACGTCGGCCTTGTTTTTCGGCAGATTTATCTCATGGAAGGTAAACCACTGATCGAGTGTTATATTCAGATCAGGCCATACATATCCACCCGTTGCCCTTGCTATGTCAGCAATCATGTCTAGTGCAGAGTGTAGTTCTTCATAAACATAAAGAGAGCTGATATAGATCAGGTCTACCCAACCGTCAACGGCACGGGCTTCAAATGCCCCATTAGATGTGATGCGTATCAGACCGTTATGGTTGTACGCTCCTGCGCGAAAAACTCCTGTTTTTATCGCACCATGTTCGAGCATCTGGTTGAACAACAGCCTGCCAGGATTATAGATTTCGTAAAGTGACGATCCCTCCTGCAGTTCCACTTCATGCGCGTACCAATCGATCACCTGATCGTCAGAGTATTCAGTTAATGCACTTTCCAGTTGTTCCAGAACCAGAAGGCGCTCAACAGCATCTGCGTCAGACCTGCGCTGCCACTCGGCAAAGATAATCGGTGACGACCGGAAGGCTTTATTTCTCGTCAAAAAACTCATCGTAGAACCTCATCAAGTTAATCTTGCTGAACACTTCAGCCCGATAACGTTCTACTTTTCTTGATTAAACACGTCCAATTAAAAAATATTAAACAGTGTTACCACCACCATAACTAAAACCAACCAAAACACCCAATCAATCCATCAACCCCCACTCTCCCACCGATGAATCCTGGGCACCCTTACTATCGCCAACCAACTTCAGACGCAACTTCAGATTATTCACCGAATCGGCATTTTTCAACGCTTCATCTTCAGTAATTACACCCTCCATCACCAATGCGAACAAGGTTGCATCAAATGTCTGCATTTCCAGCAGCGGGGATTTTTCCATTATCGGTTTAAGCTCTTCGAACTCAGACCGTCGTATCAGATCGACGACGGTCGGCGTACCCAACAACACCTCCACGGCAGCCCTTCGTTTCCCATCAACCGTCTGCACAAGTCTCTGCGAGATACATGCTTTCAAATTATTACCCAGCGCTTGCAACAACTGCGGCCGCCGCTCTTCCGGGAACATGTTGATCATTCGATCCAGCGCCTGATGGGCGTTATTGGCGTGTAACGTTGAAAGCACCAGATGCCCGGTCTCGGCAAACGCCAGCGCATGCTCCATGGTTTCGCGGTCGCGAATTTCGCCGATCAGCACCACGTCCGGCGCCTGGCGCAGGGTGTTTTTCAATGCGGCGTGAAAGCTGCGGGTGTCGACGCCGACTTCACGCTGATTGATGATTGAGCGCTGATGCCGGTGGATGTACTCGATCGGGTCTTCGATGGTGACGATGTGCCCGCTACTATGGCGGTTGCGGTGGTCGATCAATGCCGCCAGCGAGGTCGATTTGCCCGAATCGGTGGCACCGACAAACAGGATCAAACCCTGTTTGAGCATCACGGTTTCAAGTAAAACTGGCGGCAGTTTCAGGTCTTCGAAACGCGGGATGTCGAGTTTGACGTTTCGGATCACAATCGACACATCATTACGCTGTTTAAAAATGTTGACCCGGAAGCGGCCAATCCCCGCACGCGAGATCGCCAGGTTCATTTCCAGATCCCGGTCGAACTCCCGACGCTGCTCGGCGTCCATCAGGGAGGTAGCGACAGTCGCCACCTCGCCGGGCTTGAAGGGTTGCTCACTCAATGGCGTCAGCACACCATCGAACCGTGCGCTGGGTGGCGCGCCCGTGGACAGAAACAGATCCGAACCATGACGGCTCGCCAGTTGTTTAAGCAGTACGTCGATTTCCATGACAAAAAACACCCGCGAAGCGTGTAATGAACAGATAAGGCCCGCGCAGTGACGCAAGGGGCCAAACAGCGTCTACCGAACTAGGATAGTAGACGCCGCCTCACCGACTGACGCTCAGGATTGATGCAATGAACGCTGTACCCACCACTGACGATGCCCAGGCTCTGATCGCCCGTACCGACTGGAATCGTACCCCGTTGGGCGCGGCCGGCACCTGGCCGCAGAGCTTGCGAACCGCCGTGGACATCGTGATTCACTCGCCGATGCCGATGTTGCTGCTGTGGGGCGCGGAGCTGACGCAGATCTACAACAACGGCTTTGCCCTGCTCGCCGGGAGCAAGCATCCACACGCTTTCGGACAACCTGCACACCAGATATGGCCAGAACTTCGAGACTTCACTGACCCGATTTACAGCGCCGTCCTAAAAGGCCAGGTGCGCACCTACAGTGAACGGCGTTTCACCCTGCAGCGTGAAGGCAAGGATTCGGATTTCTGGCTTGATCTGACTTACAGCCCGATTCGCGATGAAAACGCGCAAGTGGCCGGGATTCTGGTCACCGCCATCGAAACCAACGAGCGTCGGCGTATCGCGCTGGAACTGCAACAACGCTCCGATGACAGCCTCAAGGCCCAGCGCGAAACCGAAGAGCGCCTGCAACTGGCGCTTGCCGCGACCGATGCGGTCGGCACCTGGGACTGGGACATCGGCGAAGATCGCTTCATCGCCGATGCGCATTTCGCCCAGTTGCACGGCATTGACCCGCTGCGCGCCGGACAATTGCCCATCAGTGATTACCTGCACGGCGTGCACCCCGAAGACCGCGCGCTGGTCGCCCGCAGCATCAAACATTGCATCACCCACGGCACCGAATACGCCGAGGAATACCGCTTGTTGCTGCCCGGAGGCGAGCAGCGTTGGGTGTTTGCCCGCGGGCGCTGCTACAAGGATCACCATGGCCGCCCGGTGCGCTTCCTCGGCGCAGCACTGGATCTGACCGAGCGCAAACAGACCGAACAGGCGTTGCGCCAAAGCCAGACTGAGTTGCAGTTGATCATCAACGCCATGCCGATCCTGATCAGCTACGTCGACCACGAAGAACGGTTTCGCCTGAACAACGCGGCGTATCTCGACTGGTACGGGCTGACCCCGCAGGAGTTGTATGGCCGCACGATTCGTGAAGTGATCGGCGAAGAAGCGTATTTTCTGCGCGCTCCGTATATCGCCGAAGCGCTGGCCGGCCGCCCTTGCTCGTTCAGCCTATACACCAATCACCGCGACGGTAGCGCCCGGCATGCGCTGATGAACTACTTGCCGCGTCACGGGCCTGATGGAGCGGTCAACGGTTTCTACATTTTCGTGATCGACGAAACCGAACGTAAAAAGACCGAAGAAGCGCTGCGCAATCTCAATGAAACCCTTGAGGAGCGAGTCAGCGCCCGAACCGATCAATTGGCGCAGGCCAATCAGCGTTTGCAGAACGAGATGTTCGAGCGTGAGCGCGCCGAAGATGCCTTGCGCCATGCGCAGAAGATGGAAGCGGTCGGCCAGCTCACCGGCGGCATCGCCCATGACTTCAACAACATGCTCACCGGGATCATCGGCAGCCTCGACCTGATGCAGCGATATATCGCCGACGGCCGAGCGGACGAGATCGGCCGCTTCACTGACGCAGCGGTGTCCTCGGCCAACCGTGCAGCGGCCCTCACCCACCGGTTACTGGCGTTTTCGCGGCGCCAGTCGCTGGATCGCAAGACCTTGAACGTCAATGAGCTGATCCATTCGCTGGAGGATCTGATCCGTCGCACCAAAGGCGATCCGATCGAACTCACCTTGCGCCTGGCCGAAAACGTCTGGCCAGTCAGCACCGACGTCAGCCAACTGGAAAACGCCCTGCTCAATCTGGTGATCAACGCCCGCGACGCCATGCCCGAGGGCGGTGAACTGCTGATCGAGACCGCCAACGTCTATCTCGATGGCAGCGACCTTTCGACGCTGGAGCCGGTCAACGCCGGCGACTACCTGATGTTGGCGGTCAGCGACAACGGCACCGGCATGACGCCTTCGGTACGCTCCAAGGCCTTCGATCCGTTTTTCACCACCAAACCCATTGGTCAGGGCACGGGCCTCGGGCTGTCGATGATTTACGGTTTTGCCCAGCAATCCGGCGGCCATGTCGGCCTCGACAGTTTGCCGGGCCAGGGCACGTGCGTGCGCCTGTACTTGCCGCGTTTGTATGGCATCGAAGCGCAAAGCCCGACTGTTGTAGCCATTGAGCAGACGTCGCCGACTGCAACGGGTGAAACCGTGGTGGTGGTCGAGGACGATCCGGCGGTGCGCATGCTGGTCATCGATCTGCTGACAGGTCTGGGTTATCAGGCGCATGAAGCGGAAGACGCCAAGACCGCCCTGCCGCTGCTGGAGTCCGATTTGCGTGTGGATCTGCTGGTCACCGACGTGGGCCTGCCGGGCATGAATGGCCGGCAACTGGCAGAGATCGCCCGCCAGCGCCGTCCGACCCTCAAAGTGTTGTTCATGACCGGATATGCGCAGAACGCCGCCGAGCGTCAGGGTTTCCTCGAGGACGGCATGGACATGGTGGCCAAACCGTTTTCGATTGAGCTGCTGGCCAGCAAGATCCGCACGATGCTCAGCCAAACGCCTTGAGTTGAGGCATAATCCGCGCCCCGCCGTCACCCCGTTATCAGGTACCGCAAGATGAAAGCCCAAGCCCGCCACATTCTGGTGAAAACCGCCGAAGAGGCCGAACAGCTCAAACAACGCATTGCCAAGGGCGAAGCGTTTGATGTGCTGGCGAAGAAATATTCGACCTGCCCGTCCGGCAAACGCGGCGGTGATCTGGGTGAAGTGCGGCCGGGGCAGATGGTTGGCGCAATCGACGCGGTGATTTTCAAGAAGCCGTTGCGCACGGTGCATGGGCCGATCAAGAGCAAGTTCGGTTATCACCTGGTGCAGGTGTTTTACCGGGATTGAGAGGATGGCTTTCGGGCCCCTTCGCGAGCAGGCTCGCTCCCACAGGAGAACGTATTCCAATGTGGGGCGAGCCTGCTCGCGAATCGATTGCGCAGCAGGCGGCCATACAAAGCCTATTTCGGAATCAACGCCCCCGGCACTTGAATCACCTTGCTGGCCAGCATATGTCCGGCCTCGGCCGCCTCGGCCGGACTGCTCCCCATCAAACGACTGGCCAGATACGCCGCACTGAACGAATCCCCCGCCGCCGTGGTGTCGACCACTTTTTCGACCTTTTGCGCCGGCACTTCAAACGCTTCGCCATCACAACGAATCAGGCACGCCTCGGCGCCGCGCTTGAGCACCACTTCCGGCGTGCCGATCATCGCGTAAGCCTCGAACACCGCATCGCAATCGGCAAAACCGAACAGGGCCTGCTCGTCGTCCACCGTCAACAACGCCAGGTCGATGTGCGGAAGAACGCTGCGATACGCCGCCCGTGCCTCTTCCGGTGAAGCCCACAAACGGGGCCGGTAGTTGTTGTCGAAGACGATCCGCGCATCGCGCTGGCGGGCTTCGATCAGGGTCTGGATCAATCGGTCGCGACCCTGCGCACCGAGAACCGCCAGGGTGATGCCGCTGAAATACAGCACGTCATAATCCGGCAACGCAGCCAGAATCGGCTCGGCGGCCGGCGTGGTGAAGCAATCACGCACGGCGGCTTCGTTGCGCCAATAGAGAAAGCGGCGTTCGCCGTTGGCGTCAGTCTGAATGCAATACAGGCCGGGCAGACGCCCGGGCAGGCGTTGCACCCTTTGCAGGCCAATGCCTTCGTTGGCCCAACTGGCGCACATGGCGTCGCTGAAGCTGTCATCGCCGAGCGCCGTGACGTAGTCGACCTGAGCCTTGTCGCCCAAGGCGCGGGACAGGTAAACGGCGGTGTTAAGGGTGTCGCCGCCGAAGCTTTGCTGCAGGCTGCCCTCGGCACGCTGCTGGAGTTCGATCATGCATTCGCCGATCAGGGCGATGCGCGGGGTGTTCGGGCCCAAGGGGCTTAGGGTGGTCATGTTGTGGTGTCTCTGGTTGATCGCTGGTGTCTGGACGGGCGCTTTCGCGAGCAGGCTCGCTCCCACATATGGAATAAGTATCTCTGTGGGAGCGAGCCTGCTCGCGAATAGCCGCGCCTCGGTTTCGAGACTTAGAAACAAGTCTCCATGCTCTCGATCACCGACAACTGCTCATCCACCAGCAATCCCACACGCCACTTGTCAAAGGTCAGGCACGGGTGCGAAGTGCCGAACGAAATGATGTCACCCACGCGCAGTTCAACGCCCGGCGCTACGGTCATGAACGCATGCTGGTCCATCACCGCTGTCACTTTGCACGCACCGACATCGTCGCCAACCGCCGGCACCACTCCAGCCTCGTAACGCAGCAACGGCACCGGCAGACCGGCATCGAAGGCGACATCACGTTTGCCCAGGGCAATCACCGCAAAGCCCGGCTCCGGCAGCGATTGCACGTGCGCCCAGACTTCCAGTGCCGGACGCAGGCCTTCGTGCAGGTCGCTGCGACGGTCGAGCACGCAGCATTGCGCCTCTTTGTAGATGCCGTGGTCGTGCGCGACGTAACTGCCCGGACGCAACACGCTGAGGAAGCGGCCACCGGCGTTCTGCGCTTCGAACGATTCGGCAATCAGGTCGTACCAAGCCGAACCCGACGCAGTGATGATCGGTTTGGCGATGGCGAAAGCGCCGCTGTCCTGCAACTGCACGGCCAGACGCACCAGTGACGCGGCAAATTCGCGGATGCCGCTGACCGCGTGATCGCCATGAATCACGCCTTCGTAACCTTCGATACCGGTCAGCGCCAGCGCCGGTTGCGCGTTGATCGCCTTGGCCAGTTCGATGACTTCCTGCTCGCTGCGGCAACCGCAGCGGCCGCCGACCACGCCGTACTCGATCATCACGTTGAGCTTCACGCCGCGCGAGGCGAAGTAGGTGCCGAGATCCGCGACGTTGTCCGGGTGATCGACCATGCAATAAAAATCAAACGAAGGATCAGCGAGCAGATCGGCAATCAGCGCCATGTTCGGGGTGCCGACCAATTGGTTGGCCATCAGCACCCGCCGCACACCGTGGGCGTAAGCGGCACGGGTTTGCGTGGCGCTGGCGAGGGTGATGCCCCACGCGCCCGCGTCGAGCTGACGCTTGAACAGCGCCGGGGTCATGCTGGTTTTGCCGTGGGGCGCGAGTTCGGCGCCGCTGTCGCTGACAAACTTCTGCATCCAGCGAATGTTGTGCTCCAGCGCCTCGCGGTGCAGCACCAGCGCCGGCAGGCTGACGTCACGCACCAGGTGCGCGCCGATGGCGGCATCGCCCTTTTCCACAGCAGTATTGATGGCAGTCGTCATGGTCAAACTCCTCGCATTCATTCGCGGCCGCACGCAGCCGCGATTATTCGTTGATTCGCCGGGCGAGGCTGTTGGCGCTCTCGATCAGTACCCGGCGATAGTCGTTGTAATTGTTCTTCGCATCGGCCCGTGGGGCGACGATGCACAGGGTGCAAATGGCCACGCCGTATGGGTCTTTGACCGGGGCGGCGAAGCAATGGGTGAAGGTGTCGGCGACGCTGTCGAAGGAGAAAAATCCATCGATGCCGGCCTGACGGATTTCCGCCAGAAAACGTTCCAGCGGCAGGCGCTCGCCGTCGGGCAGGATGTAGTCGTCTTCGTCGATCAGGTCGATGATCTGTTGATCGCTCAAATGCGCCAGCAGCAGGCGACCGGAAGCGGTCCACGGGATCGGTGCGTTTTCGCCGATGTCGGAAGAAATGCGGAAATGCCGCTCGCCCTCCTTCATCAACGCCACCGTGTATTTGCGCCCGTTGAGCAGGCACATCTGCGCAGTTTCGTGAGTCTGGCTGACGATCTCCTGCAGGGCGTGATCGGCCTCACGACTGAGGTCGAAATGACGCAAATGCGCCTGCCCGAGGAAATACAACTGACGGCCGAGATAGACATGACCGTCCTTGCCCACCGGCTCCAGAATCCGCCGCTCCAGCAAGGAAGCGACCAGTTCGTAGACCGTGGATTTCGGGCTGCCAATGCCGTTGGCGATATCGTTGGGGCGCAGCGGCTGGCCGATCTCCTTGAGGAAATCGAGGATATCGAACGCCCGGTCCAGACCGCGGGCCCGGCGTTTGATGGTGTCTTCGGTCATGTCATTGGGTTCCCATTCAAAGTCGCCGGGAGTTTACCGAGAGTATTGAGTCGGTTGGTAGGCCGCTTTCGCGAGCAGGCTCGCTCCCACAGAGAGTTGCATTTCAAATGTGGGAGCGAGCCTGCTCGCGAAGAAGCCAGCACAGATTTCAGGCCTTTTTCTTGTACGCGATGCAATCGATCTCGACCTTGCAATCGACCATCATGGTCGCCTGCACACACGCCCGCGCCGGGGCGTGTTCGGGTTTGAAGTACTCACCGAAAACCTTGTTGAAACTGCTGAAATCACGCGGATCGTCCAGCCACACTCCAGCACGAACGACGTCCTCCAGGCCATAACCGGCCTCTTTGAGAATCGCGATCAGGTTCTTCATGGTCTGGTGAGTCTGCTCGACGATGCCGCCAACAATGATCTCGCCGTCCAGCGCCGGCACCTGGCCGGACACGTGCAGCCAGCCATCGGCTTCAACGGCGCGGGCGAATGGGCGAGGCTGGCCACCGGCGGCGGTGCTGCCGGTGCCGTAACGAGTAATGCTCATGGGTACTTCTCCTGATTACAAAACCAAAGATTAAAACCGCGTGCTCTTGAGAAACTCAGCCAGCCGCGGCGATTGCGGGCGTTCGAACAGTTCCTTGGGAGGTCCCTGCTCTTCGATGCGCCCCTGATTCATGAAAACGATCTTGTCCGAAACCTCGAAGGCAAAACGCATTTCGTGGGTCACCAGCAGCATGGTCATGCCGTCTTCGGCGAGCCCCTTGATCACGTTGAGCACTTCGCCGACCAGTTCCGGGTCGAGGGCCGAGGTGACTTCGTCGAACAGCATCAGGCTCGGGTTCATCGCAATCGCCCGGGCAATCGCCACGCGCTGTTGCTGACCGCCGGACAACTGACCGGGAAAGTGATTGCGGCGTTCCAGCAGGCCGACCCGCTCCAGCCATTTCTCGGCCAGTACCACGGCTTCGTCCTTGTGCATCTTCTTCACTTTGAGCAGACCCAAAGTGACGTTCTGCAACGCCGTCAAATGCGGGAACAGGTTGAATTGCTGAAACGCCATGCCGGTCATCGCACGATGCCGGGCGATGACTTTTTCGCCATGGCGTACGCGTTTACCGTTGACCTCGTCGTAGCCGATGGACTCGCCGTCGAGCAGGATCTGCCCGCCCTGAAACTCTTCAAGCATGTTCACGCAGCGCAGCAGCGTGGTCTTGCCGGAGCCACTGGAACCGATCAGCGTCACCACGTTGCCGCGCTGCATGCTGAGGTCGACACCCTTGAGCACTTCGACCGCGCCGTACTGTTTGTGCAGGCCACGGATGTCGAGCAGTGGCTGGCCGTTTGGAAGGTTGGAAACTTGAGCTTCAGTCATGGCAAGGCCACCCGCTTTTCAATGTGCCGGCCGAGTAACTCGATGCCGTAGTTGATGACGAAAAACAGAAATCCGGCGAACAGGTAAAACTCGAGCGTCATGAAAGTTCGAGCGATGATCTGTTGGGTACTGAGGAGCAATTCGGCGACGCCGATTACCGAGAGCAAGGTCGAGGCCTTGACGATTTCGGTGGACGAGTTGACCCACGTTGGCAGGATCTGCCGCAACGCCTGCGGCAACAGCACATAGCCGAGTGATTGGTAAAACGTCAGGCCGATGGCTTTGCCCGCTTCCATCTGCCCACGGGGCAACGCTTGCAGCGCACCACGGACGATTTCCGCAACGTGCGAGCCGCAGAACAAGGTCAGGCCCAGGGCGCCGGCCTGAAACGCGCTGATCTGCCAACCCAGCGCCGGGGCCATATAGAAGCAGGCCAGCACCAGCACAAACACCGGGGTGCCGCGAATCAGGTCGACGTAAAAGCGAAACGGTGCGCGCATCCAGAATCTGCCGTAAGTCAGCACCAGACCGGTGACGACACCGAGCAGCGTGCCAAACAGAATCGCCAGCGCCGACACCTGCACACTGGTCAAAAACCCTTGCAGCAGGGTTTCCCGCGCCACCCACAACTCATGCAACCAACTAGGTGATTGGTACATCGCAGCCTCCTATCGGCGGATCGCCAGACGCTGCTCGAGGTAACGCAGCAGCATGGCAATGAGGTAACAGGCCGCAACATAGAGCGCCGTGGTCACCAGCCAGGTTTCGATCACCCGGTAGCTCTCCACATTGATCTTGCGCGCGTAATAGGTCAGCTCCGGCACCGCAATCGCGGCGGCCAGCGAGGTGTCCTTGAACAGCGAAATGAAGTTGTTCGACAACGCCGGCAACACGTTGCGCAGCATCACCGGCACCGTGACGTAGGCCTTGACCTGCCATTCACCGAGGCCGATGGCCAACCCGGCTTCGCGCTGTCCCTTGGGGATGCTGAGCAAGCCGCCACGGAACACTTCGGTCAGGTACGCCCCCGCATACAGCGACAGGGTGATGATGAACGACGGGATCTTGTCCAGCCGGATCCCCAGGCTCGGTAACGCGAAGTAGATCAACAGAATCAACACCAGAATCGGCGTGTTACGGATCACCGTCACATACACCGAGGCCAGCACCCGCAAGGCGCGATGCTTCGAGAGCAAGGCAAACGCCATCAGCAGGCCGATCACGCAGCCGATGGCGATCGACACCAGCGCCAGTTCAAGGCCCAAACCGAGCCCCGCCAACAAGGTGTCGAAATCGCGCCACACGGCGGCAAAGTTCAACTGATAGTTCATGGTCAGCAGTACCTTGAGCGGGGCGACTGGATCGCCCCACTCTCACGGGATCATTTGAATTCGACTGGGAAACCGATGGCTGGAGACGGCAGATCAACACCGAACCATTGCTTGAAGGAGGCGGCGTAGGTCGGGAACTCCACACCGGTCATCGCTTCATGCAACGTGGTGTTGACGAAGTTCAACCAGTCCTGATCGCCGCGTTTGACCGCGCAGGCGTAGGTCTGCGGGCTCCAGGCGTAAGTCGGGCTGCGATAACGGCCCGGGTTCTGCACCATCAGGTATTTGACCGACGACTGGTCAGTGGCGGCGGCATCGGCGCGGCCGGAGTTAACGGCCTGATACATCAGGTCGACGCTGTCGTACTGATCAACCTTGGCCTTGGGCAATGCCTGATGCACCAGTTCTTCGGCATAGACGTTTTGCAGCACCGCCACAGTGACGCTGTCGCCGCCGGCCTGCAGGTCTTCGATTTCCTTGTACTTGCTGTTATTCGGCAGCAGCAGACCGACACCTTCGCGGTAGTACGGCAAGGTGAACGCGACTTGCTGGGCACGGCTGGCGGTGACGGTGATGAACTGACAGCTCATGTCGACCTTGTCGGTGAGCAGGTTGGGAATTCGCGCATCAGACGACTGCACCACGAACTCGACTTTGCTCGGGTCATTGAACAGACCCTTGGCGACCATCCTGGCGATATCGATATCAAAACCCTGCAACTTGCCGTCCGCGCCCTGAAAGTGCCACGGCGCATTGGTGCTGCCGGTGCCCACGATCAACTTCCCACGGGCCAGAACACTGTCTAGCTTGCTGTCGGCGGCCTGGGCCAGGCCCATGACAGTGGAAGAAGCTGCAAGAACAAAAACACACGCTTTGAACAACGAAGGACGGCGATGCATGGCAAGCACTCCAGGATGGTGTTTATTCCGCTATACCGGAACACGGTTTGTTACTACGGAATAGACAGCAGAAAGTGTGCCACAGGTTTCGGGTGGAATCTGCAGTGAGGAGAAATGTTTTTGGATTCAAGGAGATGAAAAAAAGGATCAATTACGTTGTTACGGCTTTTAGCAAGAGACCCCGCTACCGTTGGCTACACACGCCGGGTATTCGCGCCACATTTCGGAGCAACTGACACAAAACAACGCACAGTGCACCTGTCAACTCTGACAGTAGGCGCGCAACTCAGACTCGCTTAACTTGGGTACATTCGCAGCCGGATCTGAAAAGGGAGATTTCCATGAGCGTGAATGCACCTCTCTCCGAATTGGCGCCCACCTACCGCAAAGCCCTGAAAACCTGGCGCCCGGTGATCCTCTACTTTGCCAACGAACACTGCCCCGCCTGTGAATGGGCCGGGCCGGTTTTCCGGCAGATCGCCGAGCCGTATCGGCATCGCGCCAATATCTACATGCTCAACACCAGCGAATCGCCACGCCACCCACAGGTGACGGGCACGCCGACCGTGCTGTTCTACAAGAACGGCAGGCTGGTGAAAAAGCTCAAAGGGATTGGCGACGAGGAAACACTGGCGGCGGACTTCGCCACGCATATTGGCAGGACCAAGGCACCGACGGTGCGGCGAAAGCAGCAACATGACCTGGACTGGCTTCGTTGCACAATGCGCAACCTCTGCACCGTCCCCCGCGGGCGCCGACAACTTTGCCAAGTCCCTAATCCCCTGTAGGAGCTGCCGCAGGCTGCGATCTTTTGACTTTGTTTTTTAGAAGCAAGATCAAAAGATCGCAGCCTGCGGCAGTTCCTACAAGGGAGTTGTGGTTTAGGCGGTATCGCGGGTCAGCAACACCCGTGTCACGCGCCGTTCCTCAACGGCTTTGACGGTCATTTGCCAGCCTTCGTACTCCAGACGATCACCGATGACCGGCAAGCGATCAAGCAAGCTCATCACCAGCCCGGCCATCGTTTGATAGTCCTCGGTCGGTTCGGCACCAAAACCGGTGCGCTGGCGTACACGTGCAAGGTTCAACGCACCACTGACCAGAAAACCGCCCTGCTCTTCAACCACATCAGGGCCTTCAATTTCACTGGCATCGGGCAGCTCACCGGCAATCGATTCGAGAATGTCGGTCATGGTCAGCACGCCGACGAAGTCACCGAACTCGTTGACCACAAACGCAATGTGCGTAGACGCCGCACGCATCTGTTCCAATGCATTAAGGATCGAATAGCTGTCGAGCAGGTTGATGGTCTTGCGCGCCAGATGCTCCAGGTTGGGTTCGGCACCGGCCAGGTATTCCTTGAGCAACTCTTTTTTGTGCACGAATCCCAGCGGTTCATCTACCACACCGTTGCGGATCAGCGGCAGACGCGAGTAGGACGAGTGCATCAACTTCGTGCGAATCGCCTCCGCGTCGTCGGCCAGATCGATGGTGTCGACGTCGGCGCGCACGGTCATCAGGCTGCGGATCGGCCGCTCGGCCAATTGCAGCACGCCGCTGATCATCACCCGTTCACGACGGTCGAACAGCTCAGCGCTCGGCGCATCACCATCATCCAGCAGGTCGGAAATCTCTTCACCGACCTCTTCCACCGCCAGTTTGCGACCACCCAGCAAACGCATCACCGCATGGGCCGTACGTTCACGCATCGGCCGCAGGCCCTGCATCGAGCGTTTGCGTCGAGCCCGGGCGATCTGGTTGAACACCTCAATCAGGATCGAGAAACCGATGGCCGCGTACAGATAACCTTTCGGGATGTGGAAACCCAGACCTTCGGCCGTCAGGGCAAAACCGATCATCATCAAGAAGCCCAGACACAGCATGATCACTGTCGGGTGCGCGTTGACGAAACGCGTCAGCGGCTTGCTCGCGACAATCATCAGGCCGATGGAGATGATCACGGCGATCATCATCACCGCCAGCTCATCGACCATGCCCACGGCGGTAATCACCGCGTCCAGCGAGAACACCGCATCGAGCACGACAATCTGCGCGACGATCGGCCAGAACAGCGCATAAGCGCTGTTGGTCGAGCGCTCGCCGACATGGCCTTCAAGGCGTTCGTGCAACTCCATGGTGGCTTTGAACAAGAGGAATACACCACCGAACAGCATGATCAGGTCACGGCCGGAGAAGCTCTTGTCGAATACCTCGAACAGCGGCTGCGTGAGAGTGACCAGCCAGGAAATACTCGCCAACAGGCCCAGACGCATGATCAGCGCCAACGACAGGCCGATGATGCGTGCACGGTCACGCTGATGCGGCGGCAGTTTGTCGGCAAGGATTGCAATGAACACCAGGTTGTCGATGCCCAGCACCAGTTCCAGCACGATCAAGGTCAACAAGCCTAACCAGGCCGTGGGATCCGCTAACCATTCCATAAAATGTCTCTATCTCTCTTCAGTGAATTCAGGCTGCCGGACACGGCAAAGCGCAACGCGAAGGCTCTGGAGCCGCGTTATCAACGATAGTCAGGTGTCGGAAAACTGGATGCTGCGAGTGCGTCAAGACCGCGCCGTGGCGCGAAGGGAAGGTACGACTGGGAGGCTCCGAGAGGGTGTTCATGTAGTTCCTGAATGAAAAAAGGCCTTGAATCGTACAGGCTGAAGCGACTTTTCCTACAGCGCGAAATCATTTCAAAATCTGTACACCAGGAAAATGCGTTGTTTGTGACGACACCTTCGCGAGCAGGCTCGCTCCCACCTGGATTGCGTTCAACATGTGGGAGCGAGCCTGCTCGCGAAGAGCACTGTAAACACAGCGCCATCAGCGACCGGCGAAGCGCAATCGGGACAGCTCGCGCAGATCGCCTTCGACGTAGTAATCATTGGTCCAACTGTCATCCACCGCCAACGGACTGACCTGCTTCAACGCCAGTTTTTTCGCGAAATAACGAAAGCGGTAATGCTCATAAAACCGTAGCAGCTCCAGACCATAACGATCCGCCAGATCGGTATCGCCACGAATGATCAGGTAGTTCTCGTCGTTACCGTTGCTGGCCGAAACGCTGAGGTTGTGACTGCCGCTGATGATGGTCGGAGCGTCCGTGGTGAAGTCGGTGACCACGGCTTTGGTGTGCACCAGCAAATTGCCTTTCTGGCCTTTCATGTTTTCGCGCAGCCAGCCTTCAAGACCGGTATTGAGCAACGCCGTTGCCGCGAACTCAGCCGTGCGGTCGGCGTGAAATCCGGTGATGCTACTGGCCGTATTTTGCAGGCCGTAACGCAAAATGTCGTCGTGCGGCTGGCCGAGCAAGGCGTTGAGGATCGATTCGGGCAAGGTAAACGCGGTGACAAACAAGACGTCCTTGCGTGCCGCTTCAATGATCTCGACGAACTCGCGCAGATCACCGCCGCCGGTACGCGGCGAGAACCCGGCGAACAGTGGCTGCGCGGGGTCCATCGGGTTGTGTTCGGTGATCCAGTCGCGGGTCTTGCCGACGTCGTCGGGCAGCGCCCAGATCTGCTCGAAGACTTGCAGGTAACTGGCCGCCATCGCCTTCTCGTCCAGTACGTGCACGACATTGGCCTGGCGATAAACGCCGTTCGCGGTGAAGTTGGTACTGCCGCACAACACGGCTTGGGGCTGGCGTTGGCCCGCCGCATCGAGTCGGCTGAGAACGATGTATTTGTTGTGAAAGATGTTATGCGTGACGCGCCCACGCTTGCCCGACGCCGGCAGTTTGGCCAGGCTCGCCTCGTTGAGCGTGGTGTCTTCATCATCGGGCCGGGCGTGGTACAAAACGCGAATCTGTACGCCGCGCTCAAAGGCCGCATTCACGGCGTCGACGATGGCTTGCAATTGATATTCGTAAATGGCGATGTCCAGCGCCCATTGCCCATCGACCGCGCGCTCGATAAACCCCAGCAAACGCCCGAGCAAGCCGTTCTCCAGCCATTGTCTCGCGGCATCGGGCCAGGCTTCGATGGGCATGTTTTTGTTGGCGCTGATCTGCGCATCGAGGTCGGGAAATTTGCGTTGGAACGCCTGACTGGCGGCCACGGCGCGGTTGAAGATCACGCTTTGATCGGCCGGATGACCGTCGTCGCTGGTGACGGTCAGTTCGAGAAACTCACCCAGTTGGGGAGCATCCGGCGTGCCATAAGCCAGGTGGACGCGATAGTGAATCGTCATCCCCGGATTGACCGCGTAATCGGCCCAGCGGAATTTCTGCAGTGGGGCCTTATCGCTGGGCGTGGCGTGAAACTGCGGGAACGTATGGGTTTTGCCGGGGAAGGTCAGGCTGTTGAAGAGAAACAGCCACGGCTTGTCGCCTTGCTGTTTTTCGATGGCGAATCCGAGCAGGCCTTTGCGCCGGGGTTCGGCCAGATCCATCGCCAGCAGCACGCCATTGGTGCCTGCGTAGGCTTTGACGCGGAAGTCGTCTTGAGGGTTCTTGACCAGAATACGCATCGCTCACTCCTTGTGATTGGGCTGGAGTGCAGCATAGAGCAGTGATGCGAATTCTGGTCAACAGATCCGAATCCGCGTGGATGCCATCGCGGGCAAGCCCGGCTCCCACAGTTCCCGAGGCGGGCACACTTCCCGGGTTCAACAGAAAAACCTGTGGGAGCGGGCTTGCCCGCGATGAGGCCCGATCAAACGACACCAGGATCAAAGGTCGTCGATGTGCCGATAATCCGCAGCCAACGCCTCAGCCAGGTCTCTCGCCCGACCCAGCCGAATCGGCCCGCGCTCGATATCGATCAACAGTCCCGGACAGTCGAGCAGCGGCAAGCCTGACCAGGCTTTCAAGCGCCCGTCGGTGACCACCAGCAAGCGCTGCTGCTCGGCAGGAAAACGCTTGCGCCGCACGGTCAGCCATTGCTGTGCCTGCGCCAGCGCCGCGAGTAACGGCGTGCCGCCGCCCGCGCCCAATGCATCGAGCCAGACACGCAAACCGCTGGACGCCTGTAACCCTTGCACCTGCCATTTCGGCGCCGTACCGCTAGCGGTCAGTAATGCCAGCCGCGCGCGTTGGCGATAGGCGTCATCGAACAGTTGCGCGAGCAGACCTTTGGCGTCACTCAATGCGTGGTGGCGGCGCGTCGAGGCCGAGGCATCGACGATCACCAGCCATAACTCATGGGGCGAACGCGTGCGCAGTTGAAACAGCAGGTCTTCACGGCTTTGCGGGCGGCCCTTGAGCAGCGTTCCCGGCCAGTTCACCGAACCACTGCGAGCCGCATGACGTTTGCCCTGGCGTCCGTTATCCAACCGTCCGGCGCGGGGTCTGGCATTCGCCCCCGCGTCGGACCGGGGGCGAATGCCTAAAGCTTTTTTGGCCAGCTCGGCACTTCGCGACGGCTGCCGGTGGCAAGTGCCGGGGCCGGCATGTCACCCCACTGGCCCTGCCCTTCGCTTGGGCTAGCCGCAGCGTTAGTCGGAGATTGCGCGGGTTGTTGAGCGCTCGAAGCAGTTTGTTCGCGACGACGATGGCGTAGGGCAAATTCGGCGACGGCGTCGATATCCTCTTCGTCGATGGCCACGGCGCCACGCCATGCCGCGTGAGCGCGAGCAGCGCGCAGCCACACCAGATCGGCACGCAAGCCATCGACGCCGGCAGCGAAACAACGCTCGGTGATGTGCGCCAGCGCGGCATCGTCCAGAGGAATGCCGGCCAACGTGCTACGGGCGTTTTCACAACGCTCGCGCAGGGCCTGTTGTGCGCTTTCCCATTGCGCACAGAATCCTTGTGGGTCGCTGTCGAAATCCAGCCGACGACGGATGATCTGGCCGCGCTCGGTCGGTGCGGTATGGCCACCGAGCGCGACGTTGAGGCCGAAGCGATCAAGCAACTGCGGACGCAACTCGCCCTCCTCCGGATTCATCGTGCCGATCAGCACGAACTTCGCCGAATGCCGATGGGAGATGCCGTCACGTTCGATCAGATTGGTGCCACTGGCGGCAACGTCGAGCAGCAGATCGACCAGATGATCGGGCAGCAGATTGACTTCATCGACGTAGAGCACGCCGCCGTCAGCCTTGGCCAGCACACCGGGAGAAAACTGCGCACGGCCGTCGCTGAGGGCGGCATCGAGATCGAGCGTGCCAACCAGACGCTCCTCGGTCGCGCCCAGCGGCAACGTGACGAACTGACCGCTGGCGAGCAGGTCCGCGAGGCCTCGGGCCAGGGTGGACTTGGCCATGCCACGCGGGCCTTCAATCAGCACACCGCCGATTTTCGGGTCGATGGCGGTGAGGCACAGGGCGAGTTTCAGGTCATCGGCGCCGACCACGGCGGAGAGCGGGAAATGTGGGGTATCGGTCATTTGGGTTTTTCTCTCTCGTGGTCGTTGGTGTGCTTGAAGGTTGCAGAGTGTCAGGTATAAACGCCCTCACCCTGGCCCTCTCCCAGAGGGAGAGGGAACAGACCGTGGTGCTCTTCTGATCCACCGACTTGAACTATCCAGTCGAACTCAGATTTTGAACAGCACCCAAATCAGCTCCCTTTCCCCGTCTCCCCCCTGGGGGAGAGGGTTGGGGTGAGGGGGTGGCTTTCTTGAATGCGCTACATCTCTTCTTCTATATCCAGCAGCAGATTCTCCAGCGCCTCTTTATAAGCACCCGGCTCCTGCCACATCCCGCGCTGCTGCGCTTCCAGCATGCGCTCGGTCATGTCGCGCAGTGCATGCGGATTGTGCTCGCGGACAAACTCCCGGGTCGCCGGATCGAGCAGATACGCATCGGCCAACAATGCGTACTGATGATCGTCGATCAACTGCGTTGTAGCATCGAAGGCAAACAGATTATCGACCGTTGCCGCCAGTTCGAACGCGCCTTTATAGCCGTGGCGCTTGACCCCGTCGATCCATTTCGGATTGGCCGCCCGCGAGCGAATCACCCGGTTGAGTTCCTCTTTCAGGGTACGGATTTTCGGCAGATCCGGCTGGCTGTGGTCGCCGTGATAACTGGCCGCCGCTTCGCCACGCAGGGTTTCCACGGCGGCGAGCATGCCGCCCTGGAACTGGTAATAGTCGTTGGAATCGAGCAAGTCGTGCTCGCGGTTGTCCTGGTTTTGCAACACCGCTTGCACCTGACTCAAACGCTGGACGAATTGTTCGCGAGCGGCGGTGCCTTCGTCCGAACCGCCATAGGCGTAGGCGCCCCAGTTGAGGTAAACCTCGGCCAGATCCTCGCGGCTCTGCCAGAGTCGACCGTCGATGGCGCCCTGCACGCCCGCGCCATAGGCACCCGGTTTGGCACCGAAGATCCGCCATCCGGCCTGACGCCGAGCAGCGTCTTCATCGAGACCCGACTGCAGCAGTGCCTCGCGTTCGGCGCGGACTTTGGCGGCCAGCGGGTTGAGATCGTCCGGTTCATCCAGCGCCGCCACCGCTTGCACCGCCGCATCGAACAGACGGATCAGATTGGCGAAGGCGTCGCGGAAGAAACCCGACACCCGCAGCGTCACATCGACACGCGGACGGTCGAGCAGGCTCAGCGGCAGAATCTCGAAATCATCGACGCGTTGGCTGCCGGTGGCCCACACCGGACGCACGCCCATCAAGGCCATGGCCTGGGCGATGTCATCGCCGCCAGTGCGCATGGTCGCCGTGCCCCAGACTGACAGGCCGAGCTGACGCAGGTGATCGCCGTGATCCTGCAGGTGCCGTTCGAGAATCAGCGTGGCCGACTGGAAACCGATGCGCCACGCGGTCGTGGTCGGCAGGTTGCGCACGTCCACCGAGTAGAAGTTGCGGCCGGTTGGCAATACGTCGAGGCGACCGCGACTGGGTGCACCGCTGGGACCGGCGGGGACGAAACGGCCGCCGAGGGCATCGAGCAGGCCGCGCATTTCGGCGGGGCCACAGCCGTCGAGGCGTGGGGCGACGACTTCGCGCAGGGACTGGGTGATCAGATTTACATCTGACCAACCCGGTCCCTGTGGGAGCGAGCCTGCTCGCGAAAGCGGTGGGTCAGGTAAATCTATAGCGAATGATACGACGCCTTCGCGAGCAGGCTCGCTCCCACAAGGAGTTTGCAGTGCTTGGGAGATCAGGTCTGTGGCGAACAACTCCAGGCGTTCGCGGGTGTCGCCGGCGGTGCGCCAGACCTCTTCGCTGAGCGATTGCAACTCATCGGGACGCGGGCCAGTCCACGGATCGGCCAGTGCACAATCCAGCGGGTCGAAGCCCAATTCAAACGCCTTGGCCAATGCCCGCAGCAAACTCGATTGCGCGCCCTTGCCATCGCCGCGTGGAATGCGCAGCAATGCCAGCAACGTATCGATACGCAAACGCCCGCTCGGTGATTCGCCGAAAATGTGCAACCCGTCGCGGATCTGCGATTCCTTCAGATCACACAAATAGGTATCGAGACGCGGCAGCCAGATCGCCGCATCGGCGTCGCTGTCGAGCGCCGCATCGAGTTGCAGCTCTCGGTCGATCTGTGTGTCGCGCACCAGTTGCAGAATGTCCCGTTGCAACTCACGTGCACGACGCGGATCGAGCAGTTGCGCTTCGTAATATTCGTCGGCCAGCAGTTCCAGATTACGCAGTGGACCGTAGGTTTCGGCGCGGGTCAGCGGCGGCATCAGGTGATCGATGATCACCGCTTGCGTGCGCCGTTTGGCCTGGGCGCCCTCGCCCGGGTCGTTGACGATAAACGGATAGATATTCGGCAGAGGCCCGAGCAATGCATCCGGCCAGCAGTTCTCGGAAAGCCCGACGCCTTTGCCCGGCAGCCATTCGAGGTTGCCGTGTTTGCCGACATGGATAACGCCGTGGGCGCCATAGGTATTGCGCAGCCAGAAGTAGAAAGCGAGATAACCGTGGGGTGGCACCAGATCCGGGTCGTGATACACCGCGCTCGCGTCGACCTGATAACCACGCGCCGGCTGAATGCCGACGAAGGTCAGGCCAAAGCGCAGACCGGCGATCATCATGCGCCCATCGCGGCACATCGGATCGTTTTGCGGCGTGCCCCAACGTTCGATCACGGCAGCTCGATTGGCTTCAGGCAACGCGCTGAACATCGTCAGGTAAGCGTCCATCGCCAGGCTTTGCTGGCACGGACGCAAATCAATCGTGTCGAGGTCATTGCTGACGCCGCCGAGCAACTGCTGGATCAGTTCGGTGCCGCTGTCCGGCAGTTGCGCAGTGAGCGGATAACCCTCGGCCTGCAAGGCGCGCAGGATGTTCAGCGCCGCCGCCGGCGTATCCAGACCGACACCGTTGCCGATGCGCCCGTCGCGAGTCGGGTAGTTGGCGAGAATCAGCGCAATGCGTTTCTCGGCATTCGGCACGCGCGCCAGATCGATCCAGCGTCGCGCCAGTTCGGCGACGAAATCCATGCGCTCGGGTTGCGCGCGATAACAGACCACGTCGGACTGACTGCGCTCACTGCGCCAGGCCAGATCCTTGAAGCTGATCGGGCGGCTGATGATGCGCCCGTCGAGTTCCGGCAGGGCAATGTGCATCGCCAGATCCCGTGGGCCGAGGCCCTGCTCGCTGTCACGCCAGCCGGGTTCGTTGTCTTGGGCGCAGATGGCCTGGATCACCGGAATATTGCGACGAAACGGCCGTAAGTGCGGGGCTTCAGGGCTGGATTGGGCGAAACCGGTGGTGTTGAGAATCACCCCCGCCTCGACCTCATCCAGCCAATCTTCGACGACTGCCAGACAGCCGGGCTCTTTCAGGCTGGCCACGGCAATCGGCAACGGATTAAGCCCCGCCGCTTGCAGGCGCTGGCAGAAAACATCGATGAACGCCGTGTTCGCCGCTTGCAGGTGTGAACGGTAAAACAACACCGCCGCGACCGGTTGATCCGGCAGCCAATCGGCTTGCCAGTCGCGCAGTGCCGCGGTGTTTTTATCGGGGTGGTAAATCGCTGTGCGTGGCAGGGTCTGCGGCTCGCCCCAAACGTAATCGCGAGCAAGCCAACGACTGGCCAGACAACGGAAGAAATCCAGCGCATTGCCCATGCCGCCCTGACGCAGGAACTGCCAGAGCCGGTCGCGTTCCTCGGCGCCGACGGTACTCAAGTCGCTGAGTTCCGGATCGGGGCGATCATCACCCGGCACCAGAATCACTTGCACACCGCGCTCGGACAGCTCGATCAAACGCTCGACGCCGTAGCGCCAATAAGCAATGCCGCCGTGCAGCGAAATCAGAATGACCTTGGCATGACGCAGCACTTCATCGACGTACAAATCGACCGAAGCATGATTCTGCACCTGCATCGGGTTGGCCAGACGCAGGCTCGGATAATCCTCGGGCAACTGCTGCGCGGCCTCGGCGAGCAGCGCCAGACTGGAGTCGCCGCTGCACAGGATCACCAGCTCGGCGGGGGTTTGTCCAAGGTCGGCAATGTTGTCATCCGACACGAAACCGCCGGGCTGGGTCCTGAGCAGGTGCATGGCTTAAACGCTGAGCGCGGCGCGCAGTTGCGCTTCAAGTTGCGCCGCGTCGAGTTCCTGACCGATCAATACCAGACGCGTGACACGCGCTTCATCGGCGCCCCACTGACGGTCGAAATGCTTGTCGAAACGCGTACCCACGCCTTGAATCAGCAGGCGCATCGGCTTGTTCGGGATGGCCGCGAAACCCTTCACACGCAGGATGCCGTGCTTGACCACCAGTTGCGTCAGCGCGTCGAGCAACAGGCTTTCGTCGGCTTGCGGCAGTTCGATGGAAATCGAATCGAAGGCGTCGTGATCGTGGTCGTCGTGATCGTCATCGCCTTCACCGTGGTGATGGTCGTGATGGCTGTGGCGGCTATCGATGTGTTCTTCCGAACCGGCGCCGAGGCCGATCAGCACGTCCAGCGGCAGACGACCGTTGCTGGCTTCGATGATCTTCACCGCTGGCGGCAGTTCTTCGGCGACTTCGGCGCGTACGCGAGCCAGATCTTCCGGGCTGGTCTGGTCGGCCTTGTTGAGAATCACCAGGTCGGCGCTGGCCAGTTGATCGGCGAACAGTTCGTGCAGCGGCGATTCGTGATCCAGGTTCGGATCGAGTTTGCGCTGGGCATCGACCTGATCCGGGAACGCGGCAAAGGTGCCGGCGGCCACGGCCGGGCTGTCGACCACAGTGATCACCGCGTCGACGGTGCAGGCGCTACGAATTTCCGGCCACTGGAAGGCCTGAACCAGCGGTTTTGGCAGGGCCAGGCCGGAGGTTTCGATGAGGATGTGATCGAGGTCGGCGCGACGGGCAACCAATTCGCGCATCACCGGGAAGAATTCTTCTTGAACGGTGCAGCACAGGCAGCCGTTGGCCAGTTCGTAAACGCGGCCGGTGGCTTCTTCTTCGGTGCAGCCGATGGTGCATTGCTTGAGGATTTCACCGTCGATGCCCAACTCGCCGAACTCGTTGACGATCACCGCGATACGCCGGCCCTGAGCGTTGTCGAGCATGTGTCGCAGCAGTGTGGTTTTGCCCGAGCCGAGGAAGCCGGTGACGATGGTGACGGGGAGTTTGGCCAGTGTTTTCATCGGATGCCCTTTGGCAAGGTGGCGGGCAAACGGGACGAGATCCGCGGCGCAGCTGCGCGCGGAAGAATTCGCCACCGGATCACCCCGCCCGGTTGTAGTGAGAAATCTGTGACGAGGCAGGTCTCCTGGCTGACGGTGTTCAGGCCTTGAGCCTGGCATTCGCTGCGCCTTCCCGCTGGCTCATGGGTTGAGCTGGCAGTGGCGTGGCAGTGAATTTCACCGTTCACAGTTGCGGGGGCAGCCGCGGCTTGGACCGCGTTCCCTTCTTAGCTCCGGTTTTTGCCGGAGAACCTCGAAGGTGCAAGGCTACGCATGGTGTGGTTTAGGGTCAATGGGATTGGGTTTCGGGTTTTTCGTTTTGCGTGCATATCCGTTGCTGCGGGTGTTGCCTCTGGCGGTTTCGCTCTTACAGCGACTCACTTTTCCAGACGCCGAAAAGTAAGCAAAAGGCTTGGCCCCCGGCGTACGGCACTTCGCTTGGGCTCAGTGTTCCCTCGCTACGGTGTCCATCCGGGGGCATCGCCTACGGTTTGCTGCGCTGCACCTCCTCTCGATGTGTTTGGCTTCGCCAAACGGCGCTGCGCGCCTAACCCCCGGATGAACACCTTCACTCGGCCTGCCGAAGGGGCTAAAGGGCAAAAGCCAAAGCAGATCAAAAGAACGCAGCGTGCCGCAGCTCCTACAGGGGGTTGTCATAAATAGATTTATACCCATACACCGAATAACCAATTTCATTTATAGATCATTGCTCTCTAGCCTCTCGCCATCTTCCCCTTCCGAGAGAGGCTCACATGCCCTTTGTCATTTACATCTTCACCCTCAGCGCTTTCGCTCTGGGTTTGGCCGAATTCGTGCCGATTGGTTTAACCGACGTCATGGCCCGCAGTCTCGGCGTCGACGTCGAAGCCACCGGGGCGACCATCACCGCGTATGCCTTGGGCGCCACGCTGTCGGCGCCGTTGTTCAGTGCATTGACCGCCCGCTGGTCACGCAAGAACGTGATGCTCGCCACGGCGCTGGTGTTCAGCGTCGGTAGCCTCGCGGCGGCGTTTTCGACGACGTTGACGCTGATGCTGGTGGCGCGATTCATCGCCGGCATGGGGCATGGTCTGTTTCTGGCAGTGGCTTCGAGTACGGCGGCGCGCTTGGCTGGTCCCGGGCGCGCCGGTAGTGCGGTGGCGGTGGTGTTCGGTGGTTTTACCTTGGCCATGGCTATTGGCGTGCCGATCAGTACCTATCTCGGCGGCGTGATGTCGTGGCGTCTGGTGTTGGCGGCGATTGCGGTGTTCGGTGCGATTGGCTTCTTCGGTTTGCTGTTCGGCATGCGTGATCCGCTGCCAACCGCTGCCGACAGCGGCTCGGCGTTGCACAGTCTGAAGGCGTTGCTCAACGGCAAGCTGTTGGCCGGCGCACTGGTCACGGTGCTGGGTTATGCCGGTTCCTTCGTCGCCTACACCTACATCGCACCGGTGCTCACCGAGGTGACCGGCACCACCGCCGCCACCGTCGGCGTGTTCATGTTGTTGTATGGCGTGATGGCGGCTATCGGCAATGTGCTCGGCGGCAAACTGACGGATGCCTGGGGCGTCGACCGCGCCAGCGCTGCATTGATCGCCGGCATTGTGGTGGTGACGGCGGGCATGTGGGCATTCTCCGGTTCAGCGTTGATGATGGGCGTGCTGGTCGCCCTGCTGGGTATGTTCAGCTTCGCCGCAGTGCCGGCGTTGCAGGCGCGTTTGATCGGGGTTGCCGAGCGTCATGCGCCGCACGCTCATGGGGTCGCGGCAGGTTTGAATATTGCCGGATTCAATTCCGGGATCGCGTTGGGATCGGTGCTGGGCGCCGTCACGATCAGTCAGGTTGGTCTGAGCTTCGTCGGACTCACCGGTGCAGCGGTTTCGGCGCTGGGCTTGTTGCTGGTATTGAGTCAGATGGCCGCAACACCACGCTATCGGGCGGCTGAGACTCTATAAGCCCTCAGCGCACGGAACGCCGCCATGGCGTTCCGTTCCGGCAGGCACAGTGGTAAAAGCAACCTTCACCCTTTGGGCGCCGGAGCACCATGAGCCACCTCACCCACCTGCGAACGTTCCTCGAAGCGTACCGTGCCAAGTCGTTTTCCAAGGCTGCGGAACACTTGGGCATCACTCAACCGGCAGCATCGATGCACATTCAGGCGGTCGAAGCGCTGGTTGGCAAGCCGCTGTTCCGGCGCTTGCCACGCGGTGTCGAGCCGACTGAAGCGGCGGACGAACTGGCGCGTTCCGTGGCGCCGTTTCTCGATGGTCTGGAAAGCAAGATCGCCTCGCTACGCCCGGGCCTGATCAAGGGTGGCACGGTGCATCTGGTCGGTCCTCCGGACTTTTTCCACGCACAAGTCGCCGCCCGCCTCGCGCCGTTGCTGGACGAAGGTTTCACCTTGCGCTTTCACACCGGCACCAAAACGCGCATCTACGAGATGCTAGAAGCTACTCAGATCGATTTCGCGATCACCGCCTCGATGCCCGACGAACACTCCCACGGCTACGCACATCTGCTCACCGAGCGCATGTTGCTGGTGTACGCACCGAGTCTGCTGGAACGCCTCGGGCAACAGCCCGGCGAAGAACAACTCAGGCAGGTGCCGCTGATTGCCTTTGACGAAGATCTGGCGCTGGTACGACCCTTGTGGACGACGATGTTTCAGGTCGCGCCACAGTTGCAGGCAGCGCTGACCATTCCTGATCTGCGAATCATCATGGACCTGGTGCTCGGCGGCCACGGCTGGAGCGTCCTGCCGGATTACCAATGCGCCGACGCCATCGCTGACGGTCGCTTGATTTCGCCGACGTTGCCGAGCGAAGCGCCGGTCAACGCGCTGTATCTGGTGTGGCGCAAAAGCGTGATCAAGAGCCCCAGCCTGTTGTACGTGCGCGATTTCCTGCTCAACGCATTCCGCTGATGTCTGGCCGGCGCATGAAACTTCAGGTGCGCCCGCCTCGCTTGGTAAACAGCTATTCGAAGTAGAACTAATTGACCACACTTCGCATATTCCACAAATAGAGCTTCAACCCACTTTTTAGTCTTTTCTCGCTATTAATCTGCCCCCTTATACTTGCCAACTACTGTCAACAATAAGGAAATTCCATGCCTCAACGTCTATTACTGGCGGCACTGTTTGTGGCGGTCGCCGGTTGTGCCAGCCCCTCTCCTGTTTCCGTGCACACCAAAGATCCCGCCAGTTCGACCTTGCAGGGAGACGCGACGCGCCCGGCGCAGGCGCAATGGACGCGTACCGAGTTGTACTTTTCGGTCGGCTCGCTGGATGGCAAGGAAGGCGCGGTCAGCCCGGCGCGCTGGCGTGAGTTTCTCGACAAGGAAGTTACGTCGCGGTTTCCCGATGGCTTTACTGTTCTCGATGCGTATGGACAGTGGAAAGATCATGGGGCGAAAGAGCCTGAGCGACTGAGCACCAAGGTCATTGTGATTTTGCATGAGAACAGTGCGAAGAATGAGGGGAGTATCGAGGCGATTCGCCTGGCGTATAAACGTATTACCGGGGATCTTTCGGTGTTGCGCTTGTCGCAGCCGGCGCAGGTGTCGTTCTAGTCCGCAGTCTGCTCGAGAGCCTGCCGAGGCGTCGACGCCACGCGGCTCAACCCGGTCAAAAGCACCGCCCCCACCAGCAACACCGCAATCCCCAGAAACGCGCCCCACCCGACTACCGTCACGCTTGAATAAAGCATGTACAGGCACAAGCAAAAAAACAGCAATGGTAACAATGGATACAACGGTACCTTCACTGGCCGTGGTACCTCGGGAAACCGCCGGCGAAGAATGATCAGCGCCACACTGCTCAGGCTTAAAAACAGCCAGTACACCGGCGTCAGGTACTCGACCATGGTGTTGAACCCGCTCAGGGTGAAGCTGCCAAACAGCACCAACAGCAACGCCACCGCACCTTCCGCGAGCAGCGCTTTACGCGGTACACCGTGACGGTCGTCCCAGTCACCGAAGCTGCGCAACTGCGGCACATCGCGAGCGGCGGCGTAAGTGGTGCGGGCGCCGACCAGCAGGGTCGAGTTGATGGTCGCGATCGCAGCGATGCCGACCATCAGCAGAATCAGCATCACCCCGGGCGCGCCGAATGCGCGGTTCAACAGTTCGACCGCCGGCGCATTGCTGGCCGCCAGTCCGGCAAATCCCAGGCCCCGGACAAACGCCCAGTTGAGTGCCAGATAAATCACCATCAACACCGTCAACGCACCCAGCATGGCGATGAAAATCCCGCGCCGACCGTCACGTACTTCTGCCGACAATGTCGCGGCATCGCTCCAGCCACCGAACGCCAGGAAAACAAAAATCATCGCCGCCGAAAACCCGGCCATGCCGGTGTTTTCCGCTACTGCCGACACGCTCGGCGCGGGTGGTTCGATGCCTTGCCAGGCGAGAAAAACACCCGCACTGGCAATGCTCAGAAACCCCAACGCCAATAGCCCGACAAGCAATGTCTGGGTAATGAAGCCGATGTGTTTGCCGGTGAGATTGAGCAAAACCAGCGAAGCGATCACCGCACCGGCAAACAATCCCGAGCCGTACTGCCCAAGCGGCACCACGGCATTGACGTAATCGGCAAACATGAACGCCGACAACGCGATCCACCCCGTGTGCATCACCGAAAAACGCGACCAGGCGAACACAAACCCCATGCGTTCGCCATAGGCCATGCGCAGAAAGTGATAGTCGCCCCCCGGATGCGGAAACGCCGTGGCCATCTCGGCAAAACACAGCGCGCCGATCATCGACGCCACGCCGCCGAGCACCCACACCAGGTAGAAATGTTCCGGCCCGACGTTGAGCGCCACGGTCGGCGCGGTTTTCAGGATGTCAGTGGTGATCACCATGCCCAGCGTGATCAACAGCGCCTGAAACACCGGCAGATGCCGACCCGGTCCCTGCCCCGACTCAGAAGCCATAGGTGGCGCGGGCGTAGTAGTAAGCGCCGTTGGTGCCGATCGGCGAGAGCACGTCATACGGCAGGTTGCCGCCGTAATTGATCGCCGAACCGGAGCGCTCCGGATAGTTGTCGGTGACGTTGTTGCCGCCCACGGCGAGGTTGAATTTCGGGGTGAATTTGTACGTCACCTCGGCATCCAGCTGCCAGACCGCGCCATAGGTCTGTTCCGGTTGCGAGTCGCCGAAATCGAACACCCGCGTGGTCTCGCCCTGACGGGTCAGGCGCCCGAGCAGGCCCCAATGCTCACTCGCCCAGTTCGCGGAAAAGATGAAGCGGTCCTTCGGCGCGGCGTCGGTCAGGGTGTTGGTTTCCTCGACGCCGACCAGCGCGTCATTGCCAATCCCCAGTGCGGTCAGCTGTGACGGCGTGCCTTTGGTGCTGGTGACTTTGGTGTGGTTGTAGGTGTACGCGGTGGTCAGACCCAGTAGCCCTTCATAAAACGGCTGGTGGTAGTTGAGCACCAGTTCTGCGCCGTGGGTGCTGGTGTCGGCGGCGTTGGTGAAGAAGTTGACGTCGTGCACGCCGGCCACGCCGTAATTGTCGTTGATGAAGGCTTCCAGGGCATCGCTGCCGATGCGCTGCGACAGAGTAATGCGGTCTTTGACGTCGATGCGAAACACGTCCAGCGATGCGTCGAAGCGATCGTTCAACTGGAAGGTCAGCCCGAGACTGAAGTTTTTCGAGGTTTCCGGATCGAGTTTTTCCGCGCCAAGTGCGCGGGCGATCGGGTCGTTGACCGAGAGCACGCGAATGTCGGTGAGCGTGCCGCCATCGCCGAAGTTACTGGTGGTGTTCTGGAAGCCGCTCTGCGCCAGCGACGGCGCGCGGAAGTTGTTCGACACCGCACCGCGCAATGCCCATTGCTCGGTGAGTTTGTAGCGGCCGCTGAGTTTGCCGGTGAGTTTGCTGCCGGCGTCGTCGTAATGTTCCCAGCGAGTGGCGGCGTCGACGAAGAAGTTATCGGTGAGATCGCCAGACAATTCGGCGTAGCTGCCGAACACGTTGCGATCCAGATCCGACTCTTCGCTCGGGCGCAGGCCGTTGGCGCCGTCGGCCCCGGAACCGATGTAAGAGGCTTGGTCACCGGCGTAGGTCAGGTAGTTTTCGTAGCGGTATTCACCGCCGACCGCCAGCACAAACGAGCGTTCGCCGAGGCGCAGTTCGCGGCTGAAATCGAGGTTGCCAGTGGTCTGGCGCAGCTCGTAATCACCGGTGTCGAACTCGGTGGGCGAGTCTTCGCCGAGGCTGACATTGAGGGTGCGCCGGGTTGATGATTCGAAGCGGTTGCGGCCGTGGGTGACGCTGCTGTCGAAGTCCCAGTCGTCGCCAATCATGCCTTTGAAACCGGCGGTGGCGGAGACGTCCTTGTTGTCGCCCAATGACTGCGGCAAATAACCGTTGGGGTAGAACTGCGGTTGTTCATACGGGTAGCGATAGAACTCCGCGCCCGTGGTGTGGCGCTGGTTGTAGGTGCCGAAGCTGTAAGCCTTGCCGCCCGCCAGCGGCAGTTCGCTGTTGAACCAGAGATTGACGTCGCGGGCGAGGCCGTCACCCATCACGTAGTTGCGCTGACCCGGTGTGTCGGCGAAACCGTCGAAGCCTGCGCGGTTGGTCGGGTTGCGATCCTTGTACTCGGTGCCGCCACGAATGAAACCGCCCTCCTCGCCGAGACGCGTGCCGATCTTGGCGGTGGTCACGCTGTTCTGGCCGTCGGTGGTGGTCTTGTCGATGGCGTCCTGATGGGTGTGATAAGCGCCGTAGCTGGTGGACACTTCGCCGCCTTCAGGGGCGTCGTCGAGGATGATGTTGATCACCCCGGCGATGGCGTCGGAGCCGTACTGCGCACCCGCGCCGTCACGTAGTACTTCGATACGTTTGATCGCGCTGATGGGGATCGAGTTGAAATCCACCGGGGCGGTGCCGCGACCGATCTTCGACGAGTCGTTGACCACCGCCGACGTATGCCGGCGCTTGCCGTTGACCAGCACCAGCACCTGATCCGGGCTCATGCCGCGCAGTTGTGCGGCGCGGATATGGTCGGCGCCGCCGGAATTGGACTGGCGCGGCAGGCTGAACGACGGCAGCAACGTCTGCAACGCCGCGCCCAGTTCACCGTCAGCGGCGCCGGCGGTTTTCAGGTCTTCGGCGGTCAGCACATCCACAGGAACCGGCGAGTCGAGCACGGTGCGCGACGTGCCGCGGGTGCCAGTGACCAGAACGGTGCCGAGTCGGGACTCGTTTTCGGCGCTGGCAGATGTCTCTTCGGCCTGTGCAGGAAGTTGCCAGATCGCACTCACAACAGCAGCGGCCAGTAATGAACGGGAACGGTAATGCATGTAACAGCTCCTTGAATCGCAGTTAATACCCGGCCGTCACCGACAAAAGAAAGTCGGCATTCAATGCACGGCAATGTCTGCTGTAGTTTTAGAAATCAGGAAGGCAGCGAAGGCTGTTGAAACGTTAAATACGTGGTGACGCGCAGTATCCCCAGATTGGATGGTTACCCCTTGAAACCGGATGCTAGACGAGCGGAAGGCTTTCGCAAAAGAACCAATAACACTTAGGTTAGATCGCTATAAAGCACTGTCCTTAGTTCAACAAAAGTGTTGCTGAGCCAACACCTGAACCAACTAACAATCAACTAATACAACTGTAAACACAGCCCCCTGTGGGAGCTGGCTTGCCAGCGATGGCGGTGTGTCAGGCAACAGAGATAGTGGGTGAGCGGGCCTCATCGCTGGCAAGCCAGCTCCCACAGGGTAAGTTTCTTAGTCGAAGTCCTTTTCCAGCCAGGCATCCTCTGCAATGTCCAAATCCTCTGCACTGAAGCGCTGTTCCGCAAACGGATCTGCGTGCAGATGAAAGCCGTTTCTCTCCCAGAACCCCGGTTGTTCCTGATCGACAAATTCCAGCCCGCGCAGCCACTTTGCGCTCTTCCAGAAATACCGCCCGGCTACCACCAGGCGCAGGGGCCAGCCATGTTGCGCGGTCAACGGTTGGCCCGCGTAGTGAGTGGCCAGCAGCGTGTGCGGATGCAGCAAGTCGTCAAGCCGCAGGTTGGTCTGGTAATCGTGATCGGCGTGGGCCATGACGAAAGCTGTTTGCGGTTGAACATCGAACGCAAGCAACACGTCTTGCAGATGCACCCCGCTCCACTGCGTATCGAACTTCGACCAACGCGTGACGCAGTGGATGTCGCATTGCAGCTGACGTTGCGGCAAGGCTTGCAGGTCGGCGTAGCGCAATTCGACTGGATGGTTGAGCAAACCGAACAGTCGCAACGACCAGTTCGCCAGGTCGTATTCCGGCACCGCACCTTCGTGCAGGATCGGGAAACGCTCGGTCAATACCTGGCCCGCCGGTAACCGCCCGCCAAATGCGGGATCGGCTTTCGGCGAACGGCTTTTGCGTAATCGCGCAGCTTTGTTGTGCATGTTCACCCCAACCTCAAAAGTGAAACCTGACCCTGTGGGAGCGAGCCTGCTCGCGAAAGCGGTGGATCAGCCACCGAAGTGGTGAAGGTTCCGGCCCCTTCGCGAGCAGGCTCGCTCCCACAGTTTTGATTGTGGTGAGCAAATTTTCTGCGACCGTCACATATCCTGTGTGGGAGCGAGCCTGATCGCAAAAGCGGTGGTTCAGTCAGCCGAGGCCTTTCAGTTGGAAACAGGTATCCACTCAGCCCGCGCCACATTGGCGGTATCGCCAAACGCCGGGAGTTTCTGTGCCAGGTCGCGAACGTTTTTCACGTCCAGATCGAGCAGTTGCTTGCGGGTGATCAACGTCGGCGGCACCAGCACCTGGTGCCCCGGATTCTCCCCGGCAATCAACATCGCCAGACTGCGCACACTGATCGCCCCCGCCACTTGCGGATTGACCGCCGCCGTCGCTGCCCAGGCGCTGTCCGGCTCTTTCATGATCTGGATATCGGCGGTGGAAATATCGGCGCTGTAGATCTTCACCTTGCTCGCCAGTCCCGCCTCGTCGACGGCAATTTTCGCGCCTTTGGCGAACTCGTCGAACGGCGCAAATATCACGCTGATCCCCGGATTCGCCCGCAGCACGGCGCTGGCCTGATCCGCCACCGAGTTGGCAATCGGCGGATTCAGTGTGCCGAAGCGTGCCTTCTCGACGATCCCCGGATTGGCCTTTTTCACCTGACTCCAGATCTCGTCGCGCCGCTCCATCGGCGTGAAACCACTGATGTACACGTAGCCGGCATCGAACTGGGTGCCGTTGTCCTTTACCGCTTGATCCAGCGCCAAACGCGCCAATGCGTGGTGATCCTGCTCGACCTGAGTCACCTGTGGCGAATTCAGATCGACATCGAATGCGACAACTTTGATGCCTTTGGCGATGGCCCGGTCGATCGACGCCTTGAGGGTTTCCGCCAGGCCCAGTTGCACGATGATCCCGTCGACCCCCAGATCAATCGCCTGATCGATCATCTCGCCCTGACTCGCCGCCTGCTGCCGCGCATCGAACACGCGCAGATTGGCGCCCAAGGCCTCTGTCTGCTTCTCCACACCGCGCAGATAAGCCTCCGGGAAATCCCCGGAAAACAGATAACCGACCAACGCGATCTGCACCTGACCTTTGTCGAACGGTGCCGGTGCGCCAGGCAATGCCTTGGCCTGGGCGCTAAGCGCCAGCGCCGAGAACACCGCGCCAGCCAGGCAATGCCGGGCGAAATTTCTGATTGAACCGTGCATACAACTTCCTTGACTGAAAGCGGCTCAACGCGCCCGATGCGCGAGGCCGAACGTGAACATCAGGGCCAGCACCAGCACCAGTCCCTTGACGAAATCCTGCGCGTAATACGGCGCGTTGAGCATGGTCAGGCCGTTGAGCAACGCGGCCACCAGCAGCGCACCGACCAGCGTGCCAAAGGCGTTGGGCTTCTTCGCCCCAAGAACGGCAAAACCGATCAGCGCTGCGCCGAGCGCATCGAGCACCAGACCGTTGCCCGAGCTGACATCGCCGCGCCCCAGCCGCGCCGCAAGCAACAATCCACCCAGCGAGGCCAGCAACGCCGAGAGCACGTACGCCAGCAGTTTGAAACGCTGCACCGGCGCCCCGGCCAGCCGCGCAGCCTGCTCGTTGCCGCCAATGGCGTAGAACAAGCGGCCAATGCGCGTGCGCTCCAGAAACAGCCAGACCGCCAGCGCAACCACCGCCGTGATCAGCACCGGAACCGGCACGACGTCCCACAGCCGCCCACGCCCCAGCGCCAGAAACGCCGTACTGAAAGTGCCTTCGGTTTCAACGCCGTTGGGCAAGGTCATGCCCACCGCAATCGAACGCCCACCGGTTGGAATCAGTTGCACACCGATCACCAGAAACATGCTGCCCAGCGTCGCCAGAATGTCCGGTACGCGCAGTTTGACGATCAGCCAGCCGTTGAGCAGCCCGACCAGCGCGCCGCCCGCCAGACTGATCAAAACCGCCGGCACCGCGCCCCAGCCGAGCACGACCATCACGTAACTGGCGATCATCAGGCTCATCGCCGCCACCGCGCCGATCGACAGATCGAGGCCGCCGACGGCCATGGTCAGGGTCACGCCCAGCGCGAGCAGTGCCACAATCGACACCGATTGCAGGATGCTGAACAGGTTGCCGACGCGCAGAAACGCCGGCTCGGCAAAACTGAAAAACACCACGATCAACGCCAGCAGCCACAACAGGCCATAGCGAATCAACGTTTGCAGCAGGCGCTCGGCAGGCGCCGGCACGGTCGATATCAGGGAACTCGAATCAGGCACTCGCTCTGCTCCTTGGCGTGGCTTGAAGGGAAGAAAAATCATCATCGGTTCCGGCCAGCGCAGCGACCAGCGTGGCGCGGTCGAGACCGGCACGCGGGTACTCGGCGACCACCGCGTGATCGCGCACCAGCAAAATCCGGTCGGCGATGTCCAGCGCTTCATCGACATCGGCACAAATCACCAGTGTTGCGCGGCCGTGGGCGCTGTCGCGCAGCAGTTGGCCGATCTCGCGGCGCGCACGCACATCGACACCCTGGAACGGTTCGTCGAGGATCAGCACGCGCCCGTCCCCGAGCAGCCAGCGCCCCAGCACGACTTTCTGCTGATTGCCGCCAGACAACGCGGTCATCGGCACGTCGATACCGGCGGTCTTGATGCCCAGCGCGGCGACTTGTGCCTCGACCGCCGCCGCTTCAGCGCGATTGCGGATAAAGCCGCCCCGGGTGAAGCGTTCGAGAAACGGCAAGGTCAGCGTGCGACGCAGGGAAAAGTCAGGCACCAATGACTGACTCGCCCGATCCTCGGCGGCGAAGAAAACCCCGCTGCGAATAGCCTCACGGGGCGAGCCCGGCAGCCAGTCAGCACCGTCCAGTTGCACGCTGCCGGCCAGCGCTTTACGCAGGCCGAACAGCACCTCGGCGATCTCGCTTTTACCGGCGCCAAGCAACCCGGTCAGCACCACGACTTCGTTTTCGTGCAGGGTCAGATCGAAGGCCTTCGAACGCGGCAGAATTTTCATCGCGCTCAGCTCAAGCACCACGCGCCCCGCCACTCGCGGCGTATACACATGCGCGCCCAGCGCCTGCCCGAGCATCGCTTGCACCGCCTCGGGCAATTGCCGGGCGCTGAACTCTCCGGCCAGGCGCCCGTCCCGCAGGACGATGGCGCGATCCGCCACCCGTTGCAGATCCGACAGCCGATGCGAGATGTACAGAATCGCTACACCACGGCTGCGCAGGGTGTCGATCAAACCGAACAAACGCTGCGCTTCGGCATCGGATAGCGCCGCCGTCGGCTCATCGAGAATCAGCAAACGCGGCTGCAAGGCGAATGCCCTGGCGAGCACCACCAGTTGCCGTTCGGCCTGTCCCAGATGTTCGATCGGCTGCTCCAGCGGCAACGTCAACCCAAGCCCGGCGGCAATGCTCGCCGCCCGCTCCAGCAGACGTTTGCGGTTAAGCCAGAAATCCGCATCCGGCCGGCACAGTTCATCCAGCAGCAGGTTCTCGGCCACGCTCAATCCCGGCGCAATGCCTTCGTTGATCTGCTGATGCACCGCGACGATGCCGACCCTGCGCGCCGCCAGCGGCGAGTTGAAATACCGAGCCTGCCCCTCCACCAGAATCTCGCCGCCATCAGCGGTTTGGCTGCCGGCGAGAATCTTCACCAACGTCGATTTGCCCGCGCCATTGGCCCCGAGCAACGCCACCACTTCGGCGGGATAAATCTCCAGGCTGACCCGATCCAGCGCCCGGTTCGAAGCAAATACCTTACTGACCTCACGTACCCGAATCAGCGGCTCCGAGGCCACGGCGACAGGTGCACTCATAAAATTCCTTAACGTCGATGTGCCAGCGCACGCACCAGCCGATCGCCCAGGCTTTGTACGCCCTGAACGAGGATGACCAGCACCACCACGGTGGCGACCATCACTTCATTGTTGAACCGTTGATAGCCGTAGCGGATCGCCAGATCGCCGAGCCCGCCGCCACCAATCACCCCGGCCATCGAGGAAAAACCGATCAGCATCACCAGCGTCAGGGTGATCCCCGCCAGCAACGCCGGCAGCGCTTCGGGCAACAGCACTTTGAAAATCACATGACCCATGTCGCCGCCCATGGCGAGGATCGCTTCGATGCGGCCCTTGTCGACTTCGTCCAGGGCGTTTTCGACGATGCGGGCGAAAAACGGAAAAGCGCCAATGGTGATCGGCACCACGGCGGCGGTGCTGCCCAGCGTCGTGCCGACCACCAGCCGGGTCAGCGGGATCAGAGCAATCAGCATCACCACGAACGGCAATGAGCGCCCGAGATTGACCAGGCCACTCAACGCCGCATTGACGCGCGGCATCGGCAATAAACCGGTGCGGCGACTGATGAACAGCAACACCCCCAGCGGCAGACCGATCAGCAACGTGAACAGCCCGGCGAGCAAGACCATGTACAGAGTTTCGCCAGTGGCGTTGAGCACAAGTTGGAGAATTTCAGGCCAATTGATCGAGCGGTTCATGAGTGGGCCGCCCGTACGCCGTATTGTTTAAGGAAGCTCAGCCCGGGCGCGTCGTGGCCCAGCGGCAGTCCGCAGGTAGGACGCAGCGAACTGCCCAGATTCGAGAGCGGATCGGCCAGCAGTCGCGGCACGGGGCCTGACTCGACCAAGCGACCATTGGCCATGAACGCCGCGTGATCGCAGATCGACTTGACCACGTCCAGTTCATGGGTGATCAACACGATGGTCAGGCCCAATTGCCGGTTGATATCGCGCAGCAGTTCAAGAATCGACGCAGTGGTTTGCGGGTCAAGGGCGCTGGTGGCTTCGTCCGACAGCAGATAGGCCGGACGCGCCGCCAAGGCCCGGGCGATGCCAACGCGCTGTTTTTGGCCGCCAGACAATTGCGATGGAAAGGCCTCGGCCTTGTCGCTCAAACCGACCAGATCGAGCAGTTCGCGAACTCGTTCATGACGCTGCGGCTTGGCGACCTTGGCGATCTCCAGCGGCACGGCGATGTTGTCGAAGACATTGCGCGAATGCAGCAGGTTGAAGCCCTGGAAAATCATGCCGATGCGCTGGCGTTGTCGGCGCAAGTCACGGTCGGACAGCGTCGTCAGATCAACACCGCCCAGCAGAATGCGCCCGTTGTCCGGCCGTTCGAGCAGATTGAGGCAGCGCAGCAGCGTCGATTTACCCGCGCCGCTGCGCCCGAGAATGCCGTAGACCGCGCCGTTGGGAATGCTCAGCGACACCTGATCCAGCGCAGGTGTCGCTGCCGACGGGTACGTCTTGCTCAACTGCTCGACGACGATCATGGCTTGCCGCCCGCCACCGGGATTACCGAACCGGCGAAGTTATCAGTGATGTACTGGGCCACTTGCGGCGAAGTCAGGTCCTTGGCCAGTTGCGCGATGCGTGGATCATTCTGCAGTTTTGGCGTAGTCACCAGGATATTGGCGTAAGGGTTGTGCTCAGCCTTCTCCAGACCCAGCGCATCCTTGGCCGGCACCAGACCGGCGTCGAGCGCGTAGTTGCCATTGATCACCGCCAGATCGACATCGTCCAGCGAGCGCGGAATCTGTGGCGACTCGATTTCAAGGATCTTCAGCTGTTTGGGGTTTTCGGCGATGTCCTTGGGCGTCGCTTGATCGGTTGCCGGGTCGTTGAATCCAGGCTTGAGTTTGATCAGGCCGTTGTCCTGCAACAGGTACAACGCACGGCTCAGGTTGGTGACGTTGTTGGGCACGGCGACGGTGCCTTTGACCGGCACGTCAGCGAAGCTTTTGTGCCGGTGCGAATAGATGCCCAAAGGCTCGATATGCACCGTGGCCGCCACCGCGAGTTTCTCGCCGAGGGCCTGCTCCTGGGATTTCAGGTACGGCAGATGCTGAAAGTAATTGGCGTCGACATCACCATGCACCAGCAGCTCGTTGGAGTTCACGCCGTTGGGGATTTCGATGACCTTGAGATTTAACTGCGGATCGATTTTTTGCACGTACGCCAGAATCTGCGCGTGGGGCACCGGGTCGGCGGCGACACGCAAGGGCTCCAGCGCTTGCGCACCGAACGAGGTCACCAGTGCGCCGAGGACGGCCAGGGTCAAACCTGCTTTTTTCAACATGTTTTGTGTCCTTGAGCGAATGATGATTCAGGCGGTCTTGCGAACCGGCGGCTCGGGCAGCAGCGCATCGGCATAAAAGCGCTGCGCGACATCGGGATGCGAGCGCAATCGACCTTTCAGGTAGTTCCAGCCGACATCGCGAAACAGGGGATTGAGCGGATCACTGGCCGGCCCGCGTGCCTCGCGCAACAACGCCGTCGGCAAGGGATACAGTGGCACCGTGGCGTCCAGTTGCGCGCCGAGGAAGAAGGCGATGGACAGGCGTTCGCTGCCCGGCGGCGGCGAGACCACCCGGTGCACCGTGGCGCGCAAATAGCCGTTGGTGGCCAGTTCCAGCAATTCGCCGATGTTCACCACCAAGGTATTTTCGCGAGGCAGCGCGTCGATCCAGCGGCCCTCTTCGATCTCGACTTGCAGACCGGCCTGTTCGTCCTGCAACAGAAAGCTCAGAAAACCAGAATCCTTGTGCGCGCCCACGCCTTGATTGCTCGCGTCAACCGGCTGTCCCGGATAGCGCATCAACTTGATGTGTTCGTTGGGTTTGTCGCCGTACAGCTGATCGAACGCATCTGAACGCAGCGACAGCGCCTGGGCGAACGCTTGCAGCAGGCGCAGGGACATCCGCGTCATGGCTCGCTGCCAATCGAGCAGCAGCGGTTTCAATTCAGGCAACGCCGCTGGCCATTGATTCGGACCTTGAAGACGCGCCCAGAACGGACTGTCGGGTTGCAACGGCAAGACTTCACGTTCGGCGCCCAGATCGAACTGTTCGCGCAGGTCGGGTTTGCCTCGGGTGATCTCGGAAGCGGCGCGGTTGTAACCTCGGAAATGCGGCGAGTTGATCATGCCGACGGCGGTTTTTTCACTGTCAGGCAAGGCGAAGAATTGCCGGGCGTGGTCTTGCACTTGCTTGAGCAAAGCGCTGTCGATGCCGTGGCCGGTCAGATAGAAAAACCCGACATCGCGAGCGGCGTGACGCAGGTTTTCCAGAAATTCATAACGCTGTTGCGCCGTGCCTTCGAACTGCGAAAGGTCGAGCGTCGGCAATGCGGTGATGTCGAGGGTATGCGGCATGATTCACTCCCATGTGAACCAAACCAGAAGAGCCTTTGATCGATTCAGCGTGCGCCGTCATGGCAATCGGGGGTCTATCGGTTTGATGCTTTGATTCGTTGGTGAACCAAAACTAATCGATATATAAAACGCCGGACAAATACCTTTTTTGCATTAGCTTAGTCTGTACGCGCACATCCCCGTAGGAGTTGCCGAAGGCTGCGATCTTTTGATCTTGTTTGTTTAGAATCCAGATCAAAAGATCGCAGCCTCCGCCAGCCCCTACAGGGTGGAGGTGAATGCGGGTCAGGTGTTCTGCAGTGCCCGGGGGCGCTGGCTGCGCTGTTCGGCGGCAGTATCGGGCGCCTGCTGGAGCTGGAAGTCGAACTTCAGTTCGGCATGGCGTTTGCCGGCGCCGTCCTCACGGAACAGCACTTCACCGACCAGACCTTCGCGGGTCGCATAGGCAAAGTCATCCCACAGATATTTGTCGCCCGACAGATTGATCTGCGTAGTCAGGTGCCGGTGCCCCGGTGCGCTGATGAAAAAGTGCACGTGGGCCGGGCGCTGGCCGTGGCGGCCGAGCAGGTTCAGGCATTCCTGGGTCGGGCCTTGCGGATCGCAGCCATAACCGGACGGCACGATACTGCGGGCGCGGTAACGACCTTCGGCATCGGTGATGATCCGGCGACGCAGGTTGTACTCCGACTGGCTCGGGTCGAAAAACGAGTAAGTGCCCTTGGCATTGGCATGCCACACATCGACGGTAGCGCCTGCCAAGGGCTGGCCGCGCAGATCGAACACCTGCCCTTCGAGAAACATCACCGTGGCGACGCCCTCCTCGCTGCCGTCATCCATCCGGCACTCGCCCTCGCAGATCGGCGCACCGGCCACGTACAGCGGGCCTTCGATGGTGCGTGGCGTGCCGCCGGTCAAGCCGATCTGCGCGTCCTTGGCGTCCTGCAAAAGGTCGAGGAAATGCTCGATGCCGAGACCGGCCACCAGTAATCCCGCCTCCGAACGCCCACCGAGGCGATTGAGGTAATCGACGGTTTTCCAGAACTCGTCCTCGCTGATGTCGAGGTCTTCGATGATCCGGGCGGTGTCCTGCAACACCCGCAGGACGATGTTTTTCAAACGCGAGCTGCCGGCGTCGCTGGCAAAACCGGCGGCCTCTTTGAAAAAGGCTTGCAGTTCGGCGGTGTGGGCAATTTTCACGGTCATGATGGTTTACCTCGTCTTGTTGTTTTGTTAACGCAGTTCTCTCGGAACAACCAAATTCCCTGTGTGAGCTGGCTTGCCAGCTCCCACGGGTTTCAGGGGTGGATGGGTCGATTGGGATTAGCGGTCATCGCTGTGGATCGACGAGGGATGGCGGCAGAGCCCGTCGATCTCGATGTCCATGTACGGAAACAACGGCAACTGCATCAGCGTGTCGTGCAGCGCTTCGACGCTTGGCACATCGAACACGCTGTAATTGGCGTAGTGCCCGGCGATGCGCCACAGATGTCGCCATTGCCCTTCGCGTTGCAGACGCTGGGCCAGTTCTTTCTCGTCGGCCTTGAGCCGGGTGGCGACGGCCGAGTCCATGTCGACGGGCAATTTCACGGTCATTTTTACGTGGAAGAGCATGTTGTTCTCCTGGTTCAGTGGCGGCGGAAATGCGCCAGACGTGGCTCATCCAGCGTCAGGCCAAGGCCCGGCGTTCTCGGGATGTGCAGGTGAAAATCGTGGTACTTCGGTGCTTCGGTGACGATGTCTTCAGTCAGCAGCAGCGGGCCAAACAGTTCGGTGTGCCAGGTCAATTGGTTGAGCGTGAGGAAGGCATGCGCCGAGGCCAGCGTGCCGACCGAACCTTCGAGCATGGTTCCGCCATACAGGGCGATGCCGGCGGCTTCGGCGATGTGCGCAGTACGCAACACCGCACGCGGGCCGCCGTTCTTGGCGATCTTCAGGGCAAAAACGCTGGCGGCGCCGTCGGCAGCGAGGCTGAAGGCGTCCTCGACACTTTCGATCGACTCATCGGCCATGATCGGCGCCAGACTGCGCCGGTTCAGACGAACCTGCCCGGATAGGTTGACCCGCGAGATCGGCTGTTCGATCAGGTCGATGCCGTTGTCGCCCAACACCTGACAGCCGCGAATCGCCTGGGATTCGTCCCAATACTGATTGACGTCGACCCGCACACTGGCGCGTTCACCCAAGGCTTTTTTAATCGCGATGACATGCTTGAGATCCTGCTCCAGCGGGTTGGCGCCGATCTTCAATTTGAAGATCCGATGGCGGCGCAAATCGAGCATCTGTTCGGCTTCGGCGATGTCGCGGACGGTGTCGCCGCTGGCCAGGGTCCACGCCACTTCGAGGCTGTCGCGCACACGGCCACCAAGCAATTCGCTGACCGGCAGTCCAAGGCGTTTGCCCAGCGCGTCGAGCAAGGCGCTTTCGATGCCGGACTTGGCGAAAGTATTGCCCTTGGCGATTTTGTCCAGCCGCTGCATGGCGGCGTTGATGTTGTCGGCGTCCATGCCGATCAGAGCTGGCGCGAGGTGGGCATCAATGTTGGTCTTGATGCTCTCGGGGCTTTCGTAACCGTAAGCAAGACCGCCGATGGTGGTGGCTTCGCCGATGCCTTCGATACCGTCGCTGCAGCGCAGGCGCAGGATCACCAGCGTCTGCTTCTGCATCGTGTGCATGGCCAGTTTGTGCGGGCGAATGGTCGGCAGGTCGACGATGATCGTGGCCAGACTTTCAATCAGGATTCGGTTCATTTCAGTATTCCTTGAAGAGTGCTCAACCGAGGTCGCCGCCACCGACCGGCAAGGTCACGCCGGTGATATAGGAGGCGTCGTCGGAGGCAAGAAACAGGATCGCGCCGACCTGTTCGTCGAGCGTTGCGTAGCGTTTCATCAGGCTGCTATCGAGGGTTTGCGCGACGATTTCCTGATACCAGGCCTGCTCTTGCGCCGACTGCTCGCTGGCATTGCGCGGAATGCGTCGGGCCGGTGCCTCGGTGCCTCCCGGAGCGGTGGCGTTGACGCGAATGCCACGCTCGGCGTTTTCGAAGGCCAGGCACGCGGTCAGCGCATTGATGCCGCCCTTGGCTGCGCCGTACGGCACGCGGTTGATGCTGCGGGTGGCAATCGACGAGACGTTGACGATGGCGCCGCGGCCCTGCTTGAGCATGTACGGCAGCGCCGCGTGGCAGCACCACAACGTCGGGAACAGCGAACGCCGCACTTCGGCCTCGATCTGCTCGACTTCGTAGTGCTCGAACGGCTTGGCCCAGATCGTCCCGCCGACGTTGTTGATCAGCACGTCGAGGCGGCCGAAGGTGTTGATCGCTTCAGCCATTACCCGTGCGCAATCGGCGTATTGCTCAAGGTCGGCGGTCAACGCCAGCACGCCCTCGCCTTGCAGTTCGTGAACCAGTTCGGAACGGTCGACCGCGACCACTTGTGCGCCTTCGGCCAGCAGACGTTCACAGGCACGGCGGCCGATGCCTTGCGCAGCGCCGGTGACGAGTGCGACTTTGTTGGAGAATCTGTTGTTCATGACAACCTCGACTAAAACACTTCCGTAAGTACGCGCAGCCCATTGTGGCGAGGGAGCTTGCTCCCGCTGGACTGCGCAGCAGGCCCGTCTTTTTCTGGGTCAAAAGCAAGGGCCGCTGCGCGCCCCAGCGGGAGCAAGCTCCCTCGCCACAGGTCAGTGCTGGCCCGGTTAATGGATGTCACGCAGCGGCGAATTTCTCGTAGTAGAAATTCGTCGGGGTGATGCCCTGCTCGCGGATGTATTGGCTGACGGCCTCAACCATGGGCGGCGGGCCGCACAGGTAGACGTCAACGTCGCCTTCGTTGAGGTGGCGCGGTTCGATGTGCTGGGTCACGTACCCCTTGAGCGGGTGCGCACTCTGCGGATTAGCCACACAGGCGCCGAAGCTGAAGTTGGGGATGCGCGCGGCGAAGACTTCGAGGCGATCAAGCTCCACCAGATCGAAATCGTTGGTCACGCCGTAGATCAGATGCACCGGGTGCGCACTGCCCTGCTCGGCGATTTTCTCCAGCATCGCGGTGAATGGCGCCAGCCCGGTGCCGCCCGCGAGTAGCAGTAACGGCCGCTTGATTTCGCGTAGGTAAAAGCTGCCCAGAGGTCCCGCCAGATTCATGCTATCGCCGGCCTTGGCCAGCCCGGTGAGGAAACTGCTCATCAAGCCGCCAGGCACGTTGCGGATCAGGAAACTGACCTCGCCGTCCTTCTGCAACGAGCTGAAGGAATACGCACGACGCTGCTCGCTGCCCGGCACTTGCAGGTTGACGTATTGCCCCGGCAGAAACGCGAGTTTGCTCAGCGCCTCACCCTTGATCGACAGCGCGATGGTGCTTTCGGACAACTGCCGGACGGCGCTGATCGAGGCCTCGAAATTCGCCTGTTCGGTCTTGCACACCTGCGACCCCGCCGGCACGCGCACCACGCAATCGCTTTCGGCGCGCATCTGGCAGGTGAGGACGTAACCCTGGGCCAATTCATCGTCGCTCAGCGCGTCTTCAATGAAGTTGTCGCCCATGGCATAGCGCCCGGCTTCGGCGAAACACTTGCAGGTACCGCAAGCACCGTCGCGGCAGTCCAGGGGGATGTTGATACCTTGGCGATACGCCGCATCAGCGACGCTTTCATCGCCAGTGGCTTCAATGAAACGGGTCACGCCGTCTTCAAAATTCAGTGCGATCTGGAAACTCATGGTGGACCTCGCCGTGCCGACTAGATGTGGTAGATGTCGATGACTTGACGGACGTAATCGTTTTTCAGCACGACTTTCTTGGCCGTGATCAGCGGCTGTTCGCCGCGCAGATCGAGGCTGTAGAAACTGCTGCCGAAGTAGCTGTCGGTGACCTGATAACGAAAGCTCAAGGTGTGCCAGTTGAAACGCACCTGGCACTGACCCTCGCCCTGCTCGACGATCTCGATGTTGCTGAGGTTGTGCGAGGTGCGGGTGTCCGGGAGCGTCGCGCTGGAGCGCTCGGTCTTGATCCGGAATATCCGGTCTTCGAGGCCGCCACGGTTGCCGTACCAGATCAGCGAGATTTCACTTTGCGGGTCATCGGTGAGGGTGTCGTTGTCGTCCCAGGCCGGCATCCAGAAGGTCGCGTCGGCGGCGTACAGTTCCAGCCATTGATCCCACTGGCCGTCGTCCAGATAACGCGCTTCGCGGTAGAGAAAATCGCGCACGGTGGCGTAGAGGTTGCTCATCACACGGCCTCCACGGGGATCAGATCGGGTTCGGCCGCTGCAGCCTTGAGCAGGGTTTCCTGCCAGTACTTGTGTTGCAGCACAAACAGGCCTTCGTCCTCGGTGCGCATGCCGGAGAGCAACGGTTTCAGGTCGATCTCCTCGGCGGCCGCATCCGCGCCTTCGACCCAGTGTGTGGCACCACGGGACATGTCATTCCAGCCACGGCCGGCACCGTAACCGGTCTGGCACGAGCGGAATTCTTCGAGGTCATCCGGGGTGGCCATGCCGCTGACGTTGAAGAAGTCTTCGTACTGACGGATACGTTTGGCCCGTGCCTCGGCGCTTTCGCCTTTCGGGGCGATGCAGTAGATGGTGATTTCAGTCTTGTTGACCGAGATCGGCCGGGCGATGCGGATCTGCGAGCTGAACTGATCCATCAGATACACGTTGGGATACAGGCACAGGTTGCGCGAGTTCTCGATCATCCAGTCGGCGCGGGCCTGACCGAAGTCGCGGGCGAGTTCGTCGCGGCGCTCGTAAGCCGGGCGATCCTCGGGGTTGGCCCAACGGGTCCAGAGCAGCAGATGGCCGTGATCGAAGGAGTAGAAACCGCCGCCCTTCTTCGCCCAACTGCCGGCGCTCATGGTCTTGATCGCTTCACCCGCTTCGCGTTGCTGGCGCTGGCTCTGGGTGGCGGCGTAGTTCCAGTGCACGGAGCTGACGTGGTAGCCGTCGGCGCCGTTTTCGGCGGTGAGTTTCCAGTTGCCTTCGTAGATGTAGGAACTGGAGCCGCGCAGCACTTCCAGGCCTTGCGGCGACTGGTCGACGATCATGTCGATGATTTTCGCCGACTCGCCCAGATGCTCGGCGAGGGATTTCACCTCGGCATTCAGGCTGCCAAACAGAAAACCGCGATACGACTCGAAGCGCGCGACCCTGGTCAGGTCGTGCGAGCCTTCGCAGTTGAAGCCTTCGGGATAACCGGCCTCGCTCGGGTCCTTGACCTTGAGCAGTTTGCCGCTGTTGTTGAACGTCCAGCCGTGGAACGGGCAGGTATAGCTGGAGCGGTTGCCGGACTTGTGTCGGCAGAGCATGGCGCCGCGATGACTGCAGGCGTTGAGAAAGGCGTTGAGTACACCGTCCTTGTTGCGCGCAATGAAGATCGGCTGGCGCCCCATGGTGGTGGTCAGAAAATCGTTGTTGTCGGGGATCTGGCTTTCGTGGGCGAGGTAAATCCAGTTGCCTTCGAAGATGTGCGCCATCTCCAGTTCGAACAGACGCGGATCGGTGAACATCTCCCGCTTGCAGCGATAGGCGCCCTTCTCCTTGTCTTCTTCAAGCATGGCATTGAGGTAGTCGATTCCCAGGGACATGGCCGGGGCCTCCATTGTTATTGTTCAGGCCAGGTCAGATTAGGGAGACGTTGCGGCGGGCAATATCCGAATCCTGCAGATCGCTATCCGTTTTGTGCAGGACGGTGCGGCAGGTGATTCGGATTGTTTCGAGGCGGGGATTCAGTGGCGGCGTTTGAAGGTCTGCGACGGCAGTTCGCCGAATTGCTGGTGATAGCTGGCGGAGAAACGGCCCAGGTGCAGGAAGCCGTAGTCCAGTGCCAGTTCGGTGAGGTTGCGCACCGGGCAGCGCGGATCGCTCAGGCAAGCGTGGATGCGTTCGAGTTTGCGCTGGCGGATGTATTGCATCGGGGTGACGCAGAGTTGGCGCTCGAACAGTGAATACAGCGAGCGAGGGCTCATGTTCGCTTGCGCGGCCAGATGTTCGGCCGGCAGATCAGTTTTCAGGTGGCGTTCGATGTAATCGAGGATCCGCTCGAAGCTGACGTTCGGCGGGCTCAGGCATTCGCGGCTGACGTTGGTGCTCATCAGCGAGATCAGTTTGCTGCCGATGATCTGCGCGTAATGTTCCTGCACCCGCAGCAACGGATCACTGGCCTCGGCTTCCTGGCAGATCATCGCGAGCAGGTTGGTAAAGCCTTCCAGTTCATCGAGGCGATAGTGGTTGCGCAGAAAGCGAATGCCACTCGACGGGCGCAACCAACGCTGCTCGTCGCACACCGACTCCAGCACGCTGACCGGGACCTTGAGGATGAATTTCTCGCAATCGTCCGAATAGGTCAGGTCCACCGGATCGTCCGGGTTGATCAGCAGCAACTCGCCCGGCACCAGATGCTGCTCACGCTTGTGCCCACGCCACAGGCAATTGCCTTGCAGCAAGACTTGCAGGTGGTAAACGGTTTCCAGCGCCAATGACGTTACCCGCACGCTGCCGCCATAACTGATGCGCGCCAGATCGAGGTCGGCCAGTTTGCGATGATTGAGGCTGGCTTGCGGATGGGTGGATGGCGACAGGCCGATGAAATGCTGGCCGACGTGCTGGTTGACGTAGTCGGAGACGGCATAAGGGTCAGCGAGGCGAAACACGCTGCTGCGATCACTCAGCAGATGGCTGTCCATGGGGCGGGTACTCGATCTTGTCGTTATGGTGAGTCACGGTGTGCGGTAACTCAGGCCACAGTACGCTCGAGTGCTGAAACGGGCAATTGGACCAAGGTTTGGCGGGCGGTGATCGAACACTTTCAAGGTTTTCAGGCGTCTTGGGCAGAAACCGGGAAACGAAAAGACATACTCAGCGGCATTTTGTCCTTGTGGCGCCTCCTCCCTACCCCTTATAAGAGCAACTTTTCAGCCTCGAAACAAAAGGATACGAAAGCATGAGCGACGCCTGGAACGAAGGCTATTTCACCGACGAAGGCTACACCTACAGCTACAGCCGGGAAATCAATCCTGTCTTCCAGCGCTACTGCTTGTTGTTGCGCGGCTTTGCCACTCTGGAATCCACGCAGGCCTATCACTGCGAGTTGGGCTTTGGCCAAGGCGTTTCGATCAATATCCATGCCGCAGCCAACCCGGGTTCCTGGGTCGGCACCGATTTCACGCCCTCTCAGGCCGCCCACGCCAGCACCCTCGCCAGCGAATGGAACAGCGACGCGCGACTGTATGACGACAGCTTCGAGCAACTGCTGGCCCGCGATGATTTGCCCCAATTCGACAGCATCAGCCTGCATGGCATCTGGACCTGGGTCAGTCGCGACAACCAGAAACTCATCGTCGAGTTTGCCCGTCGGCATCTCAAACCCGGCGGGATGCTGTACGTCAGTTATAACTGCTTCCCCGGCTGGTCGCCTGCGGCGCCGCTGCGCAATCTGTTCAGCCTGCACGATCGCTTCGCCAAGTCGGCATCTGCCGGCCCGGATCAACGCATCGATGCCGCGCTGCAATTTTCCGAAGCGTTGCTGGCCGCCAACCCCAACTACGCCAGCAGCGTGCCGAACCTCGACGCCAAACTGCAGAGCATCAAGGGGCAGAATCGTCAGTACATCGCCCATGAATACTTCAATCGCAGCTGGGACTGCATGTATTTCACCGACGTCGTCGATGCCATGGCCCCGGCCAAACTCGACTACGTCACCACCGCTGTGCCGCTGGACTCGGTCGACCCGCTCAACCTCAGGGCCGATGGCATGGACTTCCTGGAAGGGATCGAGCACCCGATCATGCGTGAGCAGGCGCGTGACTATTTCGTCAACCAGAGCTTCCGTCGCGACCTCTATGTGCGCGGCTCAACCCGGCTGTCCTCTGCGGAACAGCGCCAAGGCCTGTTCAACACTCGTTTCATCTTGCTGCAAGCAGCCGAAAGCGTCCCTCTGCATGTCCGCGGCCCTGCGGGCGAAGCCTCGCTGCAGAGCGAAATCTACGGCCCGGTACTGCAAGCGCTGGCCGCCAACGACTACGCGCCGAAAACCTTGCGCCAGTTGGCCAACGCAGCATCTGCGCTGCCTTATGACGACGTATTGCAGGCCCTCAACGTTCTGATCGGACTGAGTGCTGTCGCACCGTGCCAGAGCGTCGCGGCGGAAAACCAGGTACGGGCACGCTGCAACGAGCTCAATTTGTTGCTGTGCTCGCGCTCGTTGTTGAGCGACAAGATTCAGGTGCTGGCCAGCCCGGTTACCGGCGGCGGCGTCACCGTCAGCCGCTTCGAACAACTGTTCCTGATATCGATCAAGCAAGGCCAACAGCACCCGACTGAATGGGCGCAACTGGCGTGGGCGATCCTCGGCGAACAAGGCGAAGTCCTCGTCAAGGATGGCAAACCGCTGATGACCGCCGAAGAAAACATCGCTGAGTTCACTGCACGGGCTCACGTGTTTGCCGAGAAATCACTGGTGATTCTCAAGGCGTTGGGTATTGCTTGATCCGGTGACAAGACGGGTGAAGCTCGCTTGCCGTCACCCGTCTTGTCACCGCGAGCGCGTGTTGCCTTCGGCTTTTAGCCACTCACTGGCGACAAAACCGTGCCCGCACTGGTCGCAGTAAAAACCGTCAACCAGTTGTTCAAGTGGCGAGTCTTTCAAGCGCTCGGGTCTGCACTCATCGACGGCGAGTTGATCAAGGCGTTGATAACCTGCTTTCTCCTCACCGTTGAAGCGTTTTGCGGGGCTGGCTGCACCAATCAGAATGGCTTTGAGCCTGACCTGTTCGGCGGACTTACAGCGAGGACAGGCTTGCATGGCTTTATCGGTCATGACGTTTGATACCCGCAACGACAGCGGCGTTCGCAAATGTGCTATCCATTACAGCCCGGTCGTAATCCAGCAGCCAGGCATTGTGGCGGTGATACAGATATGCAACCGGGCCTGACTGACCCCCTTTCTGCCGTAATCCTGTATCGGCGGCGCCGCAATCAACTCCAGCCCCTCTGGGAAACCACATTGCTCGTCCCTAGTCATTTGCACTTGGCCAACACCACCTGACACGTACCCGGCGTACCCCCGGAGCGTCCGGCATAACGCATGCAGTTAGCCATGGATTTTTGCCGGGCCATGTTCAGGCTGGAGCCCCAGGCGAGGCCACCTTCTCCGACCGTCGGCAGCGCTTTGGCGTAGCAACTGTCGCCGACGCCCGAGGGTGGATAGTGTTTGCGGTTTGAGCAACCGGACGTGAGCGTCAGGCTGAAGGCGATCAGGATGGGCAGGAGCCACAGCGGGTGTCGGCCTTTTCGTGTTCCGATCATCGCGGAATTCCTGTCTTAAGAGGTTCGTGGCCTATTCAGTCTAGCGGGTATGAGAGGCGCTCAGGCTTCTGCCGTTGGTCGATAACGCCCTCCGCACCTGCAATTTTTTGCTTTTAAACACTCACGTTTAAATGAAACGCCAAGACACGTAATCAGGCTACACGACCTTGCGTAATTGCCTACAGCTACGCCAGAATCCGCCGGCTTGTGCGCCTTGGGGGCGGGTTCTATTGTGGTGCGGTCGCTGACGAATCAGCGATCGGGTTTAGCGATCCGGCACCTTACAGACGCAACATGCCCAGTCTCAATTGCAGTTTTTATCGATCTGCATTTGGCGTCATGGTGGCTGTGCGTGGGAGACCTTCGGGTCTACCCGGGGTTTCTGTGACCCGGATCGCTAACCTGCGTACAGCCGCCACCTTTACTTGTTTAGCGATGAGCCGTGGCGGCTAAATAAAACGAAGAACTGCTGACTGATGCCAGTGAAGCGCTCGCTTCGGCCAAAACCATTGCTCAGGACGTTGCCAGTCTGTTGCCCCCGTCGCAGCGTCGGGCGCTGCTGGGCATTGCACAACTGATCATGCTCGCGGAACTGGCGGTGAATTGGGTGCTGGATAATCAGCAGATGCCGGACTGACACCTGCTCCCTCACCACAGTGATCGCGTAGGAGCTGCCGCAGGCCGCGATCTTTTGCTTTTTGTTTTTAAAAACAAGATCAAAAGATCGCAGCGTGCCGCAGCTCCTACGGGGATGTCGCCTGACGATACTGCCGGGGGGTGAACCCGGTCGAGGCCTTGAACTGGCGGGTGAAAGCGCTGTGGTCGGTGTAGCCGCATTGCAGCGCAACCTCGGTAATCGGCAGTTCGGTGTGCAGCAGTCGATGGGCGTGTTCCAGCCTTACTTTCTGGATCATTTGCCGGGGCGTCAGGTGAAACACCCGTTTGCAGTAGCGCTCCAGTTGCGCGACGGAAATACCGGCGATGCGCGTCAGTTCGCCCAGTGTGACGCGGCGGTTGAAATGATTGCGAATGTGCTCGTCGACCGCCGCCAGGCGCTGGAAGGCCGGATGGGTTTCGCTGGCTGACTGCACATCCACGGAGATACCGGCCAGGCCGATAATCTGACCCTCGCGGTTGTACAGCGGCTGTTTGTGGGTCAGGCACCAACCCGGTTCGCGACTGCCATAAAGATGCAATTCGAGCTGATCCTCCAGCACAAACCCCTCCTCCAGCACTTTGCGATCCTGCTCGGTATAGCCCGGCCCCAGCTGCGCCGGGAACACCTGCGCGCTGGTTTTACCGAGCAGCGGACGCAAGTCTTTCAAGCCACAACGCTGCACCAGTGTGCGGTTGGCCAGGACGTATCGGGCCTGAACATCCTTGATGAAAATCACCGCGTTGGGGATCACGTCGAGCATCGGCAACAGCAGCGCAGTGCTGGCCACCAGCTCTTCGAGGGTTTGCGGACGGTTGCCGTCGCCAGCCTGGCAGAGGATCGAAAACGCGTTCTGCATCAAGGATTCTCTCCCCTGTTCGCGGATAGCCCAGCAGCGTTCGCGTGCAGATTGCAGCAACACCGCGGCCCTGTCGAGCGCCGCGATCCGTCGGCGCAATTGTGCTGAATTCGTCATCGATCCCACTGCAAAACATCAATCGCCCAACCTCTGATGAGTTCAAAGTCTGGCCGTCCCAGTGACACAACTGCCTATCCAATAACTCACAAGAAGGCGATGCCATGTCAGGCCAAGGCAAGTTCAAAAAACAGCTTTCACTGATCGACCTCACATTTATCGGGCTCGGTGCGATCTTCGGCTCCGGCTGGTTGTTCGCGGCCAGTCACGTGTCGGCGATTGCCGGGCCGGCGGGGATTTTTTCCTGGTTGCTGGGCGGTTTCGCCGTGTTGCTGCTGGGCATCGTCTACTGCGAACTGGGCGCCGCACTGCCGCGTGCCGGCGGCGTGGTGCGCTACCCGGTTTATTCCCATGGACCGCTGCTCGGTTACCTGATGGGCTTCATCACTTTGATCGCGTTTTCCAGCCTGGTGGCGATCGAGGTGGTTGCCTCGCGCCAATACGCGGCGGCGTGGTTTCCCGGCCTGACCAAGACCGGCACCGGTGATCCGACGCTGCTTGGCTGGCTGGTGCAGTTCGGGCTGCTGTGCCTGTTTTTCGTGCTCAACTATCGCAGCGTGAAGACCTTCGCCAAGGCCAATAATCTGGTGAGCATCTTCAAGTTCATCGTGCCGTTGTTGGTGATCGGTGTGCTGTTCACGTTCTTCAAACCGGAAAACTTCCACGTACAAGGCTTTGCGCCGTTCGGCTTGTCAGGTGTGGAGATGGCGGTCTCGGCGGGCGGGATCATCTTCGCGTATCTGGGCCTGACGCCGATCATCTCGGTGGCCAGCGAAGTGAAGAATCCGCAGCGCACGATTCCGATCGCACTGATCCTCTCGGTGCTGCTGTCGACCCTGATCTATGTGCTGCTGCAAATGGCTTTCCTCGGCGGCATCCCGACTGAAATGCTCGCCAACGGCTGGGCCGGTGTGAGCAAGGAATTTGCCCTGCCGTATCGCGACATCGCACTGGCGCTCGGTGTGGGTTGGCTGGCGTATCTGGTGGTCGCCGACGCGGTAATCTCGCCGAGTGGCTGCGGCAACATCTACATGAACGCCACGCCACGGGTGATCTACGGCTGGGCGCAGACCGGCACCTTCTTCAAGGTGTTCACCCACATCGACGAGAAGTCTGGCATCCCGCGCCCGGCACTGTGGCTGACGTTTGCCCTGTCGGTGTTCTGGACCCTGCCGTTCCCGTCGTGGGAAGCGTTGATCAACGTGGTCTCCGCAGCACTGGTGTTGAGCTACGCCGTGGCACCCGTGTCGGTGGCTGCATTGCGGCGCAATGCGCCGGACATGCCGCGGCCGTTCCGGGTCAAGTGCATGGGCGTGCTCGGACCGGTGTCGTTCATCATCGCTGCGCTGATCGTCTACTGGTCGGGCTGGAGCACTGTGTCGTGGCTGCTCGGCCTGCAAATCCTGATGTTCGTCGTATACCTGCTGTGCGGTCGTTTTGTGCCGACCGCACACCTGAGTCTGGCGCGTCAGGTGCGTTCCTCTGCATGGCTGATCGCCTTCTACGCGGTGACTATCGTGCTGTCGAAACTCGGCACCTTCGGTGGCCTCGGCATTCTCGCCCATCCATTTGACACCCTCGTCGTGGCCGCCTGTGCGACCGGTATTTATTACTGGGGCGCCGCGACCGGCGTACCGGCGCATCTGCTGCGCCTTGAAGAGGACGATGAAGAAAGCGAAGTCGCCGCCCCCGCCACCTCCGTGAATGCGCGCCCTGCCGGCGCTTACTGAAATCTGCAAACGAGAGACGTCCATGAAACGAGTACACGTCATCGATTCCCACACCGGCGGCGAACCCACACGTCTGGTGATGAAGGGTTTTCCCGATCTGCCCGGCAGCACCATGGCTGAGAAACGCGATGCCCTGCGCGATCAACATGATGCATGGCGCCGCGCCTGCCTGCTGGAACCGCGCGGCAACGACGTGCTGGTCGGCGCGCTGTACTGCGAGCCGGTGTCGGCGGACGCGACTTGCGGGGTGATTTTCTTCAACAACGCCGGTTACCTCGGCATGTGTGGCCACGGCACCATCGGCCTGATCAATTCGTTGCAGTACCTGGGGCTGATCGCTCCAGGTGTGCACAAGATTGACACGCCGGTCGGCCCGGTCAGTGCGACTTTGCATGACGACGGCGCCGTGACGCTGGGCAACGTGGCGTCCTACCGCTACCGCAAACAGGTGCCGGTGGACGTGCCGGGATTTGGCCGGGTGTTGGGCGATATCGCTTATGGCGGCAACTGGTTTTTCCTGGTTTCCGAGCATGGCCAGACGCTGACGATGGACAACGTCGAGCACCTCACCGCGTACACCTGGGCGATGCTCAAGGCCCTCGAAGATCAAGGCATCTACGGCGAGGACGGTGCCGTAATCGACCACATCGAACTGTTTGCGGACGACGCCAACGCCGACAGCCGCAACTTCGTCATGTGCCCCGGCAAAGCCTACGACCGCTCGCCGTGCGGCACCGGCACCAGCGCCAAACTCGCCTGCCTGGCTGCCGACGACAAGTTGCAGCCCGGTGCGCGCTGGGTGCAGGCAAGCATTACCGGCAGCCAGTTCGAAGGCCGCTTCGAATGGGCAGGCGAACGTATTCGCCCCTACATCACCGGCCGCGCCTTCATGACCGCCGACAGCACGTTGCTGATCGACGAAACAGACCCGTTCGCGTGGGGCATCTGAGCTGCCGCGCCGACTTTTCACCGCAATTTGAACGATGTGCCAAGGAGTTAAAACAATGAGCGACAACATCTTCACCGGCTGCATGCCAGCCCTGATGACCCCGTGCACCGCCCAGCGCAAACCGGACTTCGATGCACTGGTGGCCAAGGGGCGCGAGCTGATCGATATCGGCATGAGCGCGGTGGTGTACTGCGGCTCCATGGGCGACTGGCCGTTGCTTACCGAAGCCGAACGTCAGGAAGGCGTGGCGCGGCTGGTGGCGGCGGGGATTCCGACGATTGTCGGGACCGGTGCGGTGAATACCCGTGAAGCGGTTGCCCATGCCGCCCACGCGGCGAAAGTTGGTGCGCAGGGTTTGATGGTGATTCCCCGCGTGCTGTCCCGGGGCGCTTCGGCTGCCGCGCAGAAAGCCCATTTCGCCGCGATTCTGCAAGCCGCGCCCGATTTGCCGGCGGTGATCTACAACAGCCCTTACTACGGTTTTGCCACCCGTGCCGATCTGTTCTTCGAACTGCGCCGCGAGTACCCGAACCTGATCGGCTTCAAGGAATTCGGCGGTGGCGCCGACCTGCGCTACGCCGCCGAAAACATCACTTCCAAGGATGACGAAGTGACCCTGATGGTCGGTGTCGACACGCAAGTGGTACACGGCTTCGTCAACTGCAACGCCACCGGCGCGATCACCGGAATCGGCAACGCCCTGCCCCGCGAAGTACTGCAACTGGTGGCCCTGAGCAAGCAAGCGGCCAAGGGCGATGCCAAGGCACGGCGTCAGGCACGGGAGCTGGAATCGGCGCTGGCGGTGTTGTCGTCGTTCGACGAGGGCTGCGATCTGGTGCTGTATTACAAACACCTGATGGTGCTCAACGGGGACAAGGAATACACCCTGCATTTCAACGAGACCGATGTATTGAGTGACGCCCAGCGTCGTTACGCCGAGAACCAGTATTCGCTGTTCCGTCACTGGTACGAAAACTGGTCGGCGGAACAGGACTTGGCCTGATTCGTCACCTTTCACCTGCCGTGAATCTTTGATGCGCGGCAGGCATCACTTTTTTCATCAGGAATGCACCATGACTCTGACGGGCCACATGCTGATCGGGCAGCACAGTATCGCGGGCAACCGCGAAGCCATTCGAGGGATCAACCCGGCCACGGATGCCGCGCTGGAACCGGCGTATGCCGGCGGATCGGCCGAGCATGTCGAGCAAGCCTGCGCGTTGGCCTGGGCGGCGCTGGACCGCTATCGCGAGACATCCCTGGATACCCGTGCCGAATTTCTTGAAAGCATTGCCAGTGAAATCGAAGCCCTCGGCGATGAACTGATCGACCGCGCCGCAGCCGAAACCGGCCTGTCGCGTGCGCGTCTGCTCGGCGAGCGAGGCCGCACCTGTCAGCAACTGCGCCAGTTTGCGCGCACGGTACGGGCCGGTGAATGGCTGGATGTACGCGTCGATACCGCGCAACCGCAGCGCCAGCCACTGCCGCGCTCGGATCTGCGGCAACGGCAGGTGCCATTGGGACCGGTGGCGGTGTTTGGCGCGAGTAATTTTCCCTTGGCATTCTCCGTGGCCGGTGGCGATACCGCTTCGGCACTGGCGGCCGGTTGCCCGGTGATCGTCAAGGCGCACGGCGCGCATCCCGGCACCAGTGAACTGGTCGGCCAGGCACTGGCGCGGGCGGTGAAAGCCTGCGATCTGCCGCAGGGCGTGTTTTCGCTGTTGTACGGCTCTGGCCGCGAAGTCGGCATCGCGCTGGTCAGCGATCCGCGGATCAAAGCCGTCGGTTTTACCGGTTCGCGCAGCGGCGGGCTGGCGCTGCTTCAAGCCGCACAGGCAAGGCCCGAACCGATACCTGTCTATGCGGAAATGAGCTCGATCAATCCGGTGTTGCTGTTTCCGGCAGCGCTGCACCATCGTGCGCAAGCGTTGGCCGAGGGTTTTGTCAGTTCGCTGACCTTGGGTGCCGGGCAGTTCTGCACCAATCCCGGTCTGGTGATTGCTCGCAAGGGGCCGACGCTCGACGGCTTTGTGGCTGCCGTGACCGAGCTGATCCAGCGTAGCCCGGCGCAGACGATGCTCACGCCCGGCATCTTCAATGCCTATGAGGCGAGCGTGAATGCCTTGTCTGAGAACGCCCGCGCACATATTGCTGCTGTGGGTCAGAGGGGTGATGGTCCGAACCAGTGTCAGGCCCACGTTTTCGTCACCGAAGCCGCTGACTTTCTTGCAGATCAGTCTCTTCAAGCCGAAGTGTTCGGCGCGGCGTCGTTGATCGTGCAATGCAGCCATGACGACGAAATCCGTCAGGTGATCGAACACCTCGAAGGCCAGTTGACCGCCACGCTGCACCTTGACGACGAAGACCTCAAACAAGCCCATGCGTTGCTGCCGACACTGGAACGCAAGGCCGGGCGCCTGCTGGTCAACGGCTGGCCCACCGGGGTCGAGGTCTGTGACACGATGGTCCACGGCGGGCCATTCCCGGCCACTTCCGACGCGCGTACGACTTCGGTCGGAACCGCGGCGATCCTGCGGTTTCTGCGACCGGTCTGCTATCAGGACTTCCCCGACAGCCTGCTGCCCACCGCACTGAAGCAAGCCAATCCATTGCACTTGCGCCGCCTGCTCGACGGGCAAAGGGAAGCCGCGAAAAATGCCCAATAACGCCGCGTACGATATCGCCGTGGTCGGCGCCGGCATCATCGGCGTTGCCTGTGCAGTGCGTCTCGCCCGTCAGGGCCAGCGAGTAGTCGTCATCGATCAGCAGGAGCCCGGCCACGGTGCATCGTTCGGCAATGCCGGGCATCTGGCGACCGAGCAAGTGTTTCCGATTGCTGACTTGTCGATTCTCAAACGCTTGCCGGCGATGCTGATGGACCCGATGGGGCCACTGCGACTGGACTGGAAATACATGCCCCGCGCCCTGCCCTGGTTCACCCGGTTGTTATTGAACCTGCGGGCGCAGCCTTTCCAGAAAACCGTCGCCGGTTTGCGCGCACTCAACGAAAGCAGCCTGGAGGCCTGGCACCGTTTGCTCGATGACATCGGCCATCCCGAACTATTGAAAGTCGACGGTTCGCTGCTGGTGTTCGAACGTGCCGAATCACGTCAGGCCATCGAGGCGCTCCAGACTCGTATGCGTCAACAGCAAGTGCCGGTCGATTTCTGGTCGGCAGGCGCGATACAGGAAACCGCGCCACAGCTCAGCGAACAGATTCAGGGCGGCCTGTTCTTCCCGCGCACCGGGCATTTCATCGATCCTTTTCAGGTGGTGTGCACATTGGTCGAAGCGGCGAAAGCCAGCGGCGTGAGCTTTGTGCAGCAACAGGTTCAGGGCGGCCATGTGCAGGCACACGGTGTTTCGTTGATGACCGCTGCGGGGGACTTGACCGCGAGCCGCGTGTTGATCGCCTGCGGCGCGCACTCGGCAAAACTCACCGCCGCACTCACCGGCAAGAAAGTCCCGCTGGACACCGAGCGTGGTTATCACCTGATGCTGCCGCAGGAACACAACCGCCTGCCCTTCCCCGTCACCTCGCTCGAACGCAAGTTCATCATGACGCCGATGTCCGAAGGCTTGCGCTTGGCGGGCACGGTCGAATTCGCCGGGCTGCAACGTCCGCCAAGCATGGAACGTGCGTGGCAGTTGCATCGGTTGAGTCAGGGCTTGTTTCGCAAGGACCTGAGTGCTGAAGCGGCAACGCCATGGATGGGTTTTCGGCCGTCGTTGCCGGATTCACTGCCGGTGATTGATCAGGTGTGCGGGGGGAAAGTGTTACTTGCTTTCGGACATCAGCATCTGGGGCTGACGCAGGCCGCGGTGACGGCGGAGATGGTTGTGCGGATGGTGTTGCCGATGGCTCAACAGGAATCTGGCCTGCCGGGTATCGAGCCTTACACACTTGATCGTTTCTAAGCAAAATTGTGGGAGCGAGCCTGCTCGCGAAATTGTCCAGCCAGCCAAAGTTTCTGTTGAATGACCTTCCGCCATCGCTGGCAAGCCAGCTCCCACAGGTTTTTGCGGTGAACGTAGGTGAAGGGTACAACCACAATCACTGTGGGAGCGGGCTTGCCAGCGATGGCGTCGGGCCAGCCAACATCGTTGTTGAATGACCCTGCGCATTCGCGAGCAAGCCCGCTCCCACACTGGAATGGCGTCAGACTCAAATGGCGTCGTAAAACGGCTCCACCAACACCCGACTCCCGACAAAGAAGCTGTCCGCCACTAACCGCAACGGCTGCAGATCCAGATCAGTGGCCCTATCGCCAATCAACTGCTGAAAATGCCGATACACCGCCGCGTACTCGCCCTCCTCCGATACCGCTTGACGCACGCCATCGATGCTTAGCAACGCGCCGCCGTTATCCAGACGCAAAACACCCTCGGCGCAGCGAATTTCGATGCTCCAGAGTTCGTCATGGCCATGGTCGAAGTCAAATTCGGCGCGCACATCGAGATGCTGTGCGTCAGACATTTTGATCGAAGCGGCAATCGGCGACTGGCAGTTGTCGGGCACGCGCAGTTCGGCGGACTCGACAAATAACGGCAGCGCCAGCAGGTGCGTGACGATCGACAAGGCGTTGATGCCCGGATCGAAGACGCCCAGACCACCCGGCTGCCAGATCCAGGTCTGGCCGGGGTGCCACTTGCGCACGTCTTCTTTCCAGTCGATGTGCACGCTTTGCAGGGTGCGGCTGGCGAGCCAGTTGCGGGCGGCGGCAATGCCGGGCGCATAGCGCGAGTGCCAGGCGAACAGCGCACTGACGCCTTGCTGCTCAGCCAGACTGACCAATGCCATTGCCTCACCCAATGTTGCACAGGGCGGTTTTTCCACCAGTACATGTTTGCCGGCGGCCAGCGCTTCCTGCACCAACGCAAATCGCCCCTGCGGCGGCGTGCAGAAGGCAATCGCATCGACCTTTGGGCCATTGGCGAGCAATTCGCGCAACGACTGGAAATTCTCGACACCGGCGCAAGGTTTGCCTTGCGTGGCGACCGACAGCAACTGGAATGCGGGATTGGCGAGAATCGCCGGGACATGTTGATCCTGGGCAATCTTGCCGTAACCCACCAGACCGAGACGGATCGGTTGCATCAATGGCTCCTGTTTTTGTTTTAGTCAGCGAACCGGCAGATTACCTGCAAACACTGCGGTCGTCTGTCTGCACAACGTCACAAGGCCTCGCAGGATCAGGCAAGCATTACACAGAAATGCGCTATTCCCTCGTCGCGCAAAACAGCAAAGATGGGCATCCGACAAACCCCTTGAGCCAATGCAGATCAACCGCCGCGCGCCGGCCGCCCATGACGTGCAGATCGACATCGCCTTCTGTGGCATCTGCCATTCGGACTTGCATCTGGTGCGCGCCGAATGGGCCGGCACGCAATTCCCCTGCGTACCAGGCCATGAAATCGTCGGGCGCGTCTCGGCCGTCGGCGCACATGTCGCGGATTTCAAGATCGGTGACCTGGTCGGCGTCGGCTGCATCGTCGACAGCTGCAAACATTGCGACGACTGCGAAACCGGTCTGGAAAATTACTGCGACGGCATGATCGGCACCTACAACTTCCCGACGCCGGATGCCCCCGGCTGGACGCTTGGCGGCTATTCGCAAAACATCGTCGTGCATGAGCGCTATGTGCTGCGCATCCGCCATCCCGAGGCGCAACTGGCAGCCGTCGCGCCACTGCTCTGCGCGGGGATCACCACCTACTCGCCGCTGCGTCATTGGAATGCCGGGCCGGGCAAGAAAGTCGGCGTGGTCGGCATCGGCGGCCTCGGACACATGGGGATCAAACTGGCCCATGCCATGGGCGCGCATGTCGTGGCGTTCACCACGTCCGAATCGAAACGCGAAGCGGCAAAACAACTGGGCGCCGATGAGGTTGTCGTGTCGCGCAATGCCGAAGAGATGGCGGCGCATGCCAAGAGCTTTGATTTCATCCTCAACACCGTCGCGGCCCCGCACGATCTCGATGCGTTTCTTGTGCTGCTCAAGCGCGATGGTGCGTTGACGCTGGTCGGCGCACCCGCCTCGCCGCATCCCTCGCCAAACGTGTTCAACCTGATCATGAAACGCCGCACGATTGCCGGTTCGATGATCGGCGGCATCCCGGAAACTCAGGAGATGCTGGATTTCTGTGCCGAACACGGCATCGTCTCCGACATCGAATTGATCCGTGCTGATCAGATCAACGAATCCTACGAGCGCATGCTCAAGGGCGACGTGAAATATCGCTTTGTGATCGACAACGCGACGCTGGCAGGCTGAAGGCTCGCACCGTGATCCTCGTCGCCGGGATTTGACAGCCAGCGCGTTGCTCGACAAAGTCGCAGCCCTTTTGCGGCCATCGCTGCCGCAGTTTTGTATTGATCAGGGGTTGCCGTTGAACGAACAGACTTTGTCCATGCGCCTGGAGCGCGTGGCGGCGCATGTGCCGAGCGGCGCAAGGCTGGCCGATATCGGCTCCGATCACGGCTATCTGCCGGTGGCGCTGATGCGTCGCGAAGTGATTGCAGCGGCCGTGGCCGGTGAGGTGGCGTTGACGCCCTTTCATGCGGCCGAACGCACGGTGCGCGACAACGACCTGCAGCAACACATCAGCGTGCGCCTGGCCGATGGTCTGGCGGCAATCGAGCCTGGCGACGGGATCACCGCCGTCAGTATCTGCGGCATGGGTGGCGAGACGATCCGCGACATCCTCGACAGCGGCAAGGCGCATTTGAGCGGCGAAGAACGCCTGATCCTGCAACCCAACGGCGGCGAGCAACCACTGCGCCAATGGCTGATGGACAACGGCTACCGCATCCTCCACGAGGAACTGCTGCGGGAAAACCGTTTCGACTACGAAATCATCGTCGCAGAACGTGCAGAGTCTGTTTTCTACACCGATCAAGAACTGTACTTCGGCCCGCTGCAGATGCAGGCGCGCAGTCCGCAGTTCCTGAACAAGTGGCAACACCGGCTGCATGAAAAGCAGAAGACGCTGGCCCAGTTCGCTCGGGCGCAGCAGGCTTTACCAGAGGCGAAGGTGCAAGACGTGGCCCGGCAAGTTCAATGGATCAGTGAAATGTTGGCCTGAGCTGGATAGATACAGGCATCGCTCAGAGTATTCGCGCCAAGGTCGATATCAAGCGATTGAATGCGCTTGGGCTCTTTCCTGCCTGGCTCATTGCAACGTCTGACTCACACGGTTTGTATGAGGTCGCCATTAAGGACCATCCAAGTCCATACGGTGTGTTGTCGATCTCGTGCTTTCACTGGTGGCGTGACTCTCTGCACTTTCAATCGGTAGACGATTCCGCGCCCGCCATCCAGACGTCTTCGTAGCCGTCTCTGTCGATAATGAATCTGGATCCTTCGGGCAGGAAAAGATACTTCACTACCTCCGGCAACTCATCGACCAAATGGCTTGCGTGCAGCGCTTGATAAAAATCAATGGCCGGCGAGTGCTCGCCGCAGTGAATGAACCAACTGACTGTGCCACCCTCGGGCAAGGTGATTCTGCTCCCGTAGATCGGTGATTTGTGCAGAGTGTCCAAGGCAATGGCAACCATCGCCTCGGGAGGGTGTGGTGTCAGCCCATATTTGTCGCACACCTGCTGCTGCGATGGGTCCGGCGTTACAGAATCAGCCTTTTGCATAAACAAGTCCTTGTTTCAAATTGGTTTGCCGGCCGACCAGAGCACGTTTTCCAACGGCGTGAACTGCATACCTTTAAGCCCTGCCGCACGAGTTTTGAACCTAGCGGAACATATCAACGTATTACTTCCTGAAAGCAATCCTCAATCCACTGGGCAAGAACGTGCCTCTCAATGCGTCGCGCGGCGTCCGCCAAATAGACGGCCTCGTCCGCACGCACGGTCAATCCATGCGCTAGAAGTATCCTCAGACCTTCAATGGCCTGCGCTTCTTCTCCCATATGGAAAACGGCTTGTCGCGCCGGGGTCAGAGCGTTGTCCGCCACTGAGTCAACACTTGCTCCAGCGTCGATCAATTGACTTGCACGCTCTATCGGGCCGAGTTTCAAAAGTGCCGACAACGTCGTAACGCCCGCGTCATCAGGGACGTCAATCAGGTTGTGGGTTTTGTACCAGCCGAGTACCCATGCGAAGACGGAATCATTACTTTCCAGCGCCGTGCGATGCAGCAAGCAGCCACCGCCCAAACTGTTTTTTTGAAAAAAATCCACGTCATTTTCCGCAAGAAAATCGAGTGTCTCCACGTTTTCAGCGACGTAGAACAGCACCGGGATGTCGCTGTACGACTCGCGGTTTTTCATGTGTGGAAGCAAACGCTGCATTGCACTGCTATCTCCGCCAGCCAACGCATCGCCGGCTTCATAAAGATCCACTAGCTGTTCTTCATCGATCATCGATTGCTCCGTAAGACCGCGATGTTATGGCAGCGCCCCTCGTTTAGGCAGACTTGACTTACCCGCCCCCGTCGTTTTGTCGCCGAACAGGGTCCAAAGGCCGGCTCTGTGTTTTTGGCATTTGATACACCACATCATAAATGATGTACCTGAAACCCCATTTATCAACCATCTGCAACTTCTTAAAGTTCTCTCCAACAGCAGCCCGTCACTCCGACAGGCTGACCACTGGAGATACTCAAATGCCTTTCATCAGCGTGCGCATCACCCGTGATGGCGTCACCCGCGAGCAGAAAGCCCAAGTGATCAAGGAGATCACGGAAACGATGCAACGGGTGCTCAACAAGGATCCGAAACTCACGCACATCGTCATCGAGGAAGTCGACACCGATAACTGGGGTTACGCCGGCATGACGACCACGCAGTACCGCAAACAGTTGTCGGACTCGCCATCATGAGCCGCGTGGTGAAAGTCGATGTTGTCTCGGACGTTGTCTGCCCATGGTGCGCGCTTGGCGTTACCGCACTTGAGCAAGCGATCGAGAGTCTGGCCGGTGAAGTTGAGGTTGAACTGAGCTACAAGCCGTTCGAACTGAATCCGCACATGCCAGCGGCGGGCGAACACGCGATCGAGCACATGATGCGCAAATATGGCCGCACCGCGGAGCAAGTGGCGCAGCGCAACGCGATGATCATTCAACGCGGTGAAGAAATCGGCTTTCGCTTCGACCTGGAAAAACGCAGTCATTTTTACAACACGTTCGATGCCCACCGCTTGCTGTTCTGGGCCTCGACACAGGGGCGCCAGCGTTCGCTGAAAAAAGTCTTGTTGCGGGCTTATTTCACGGATGGAAAAAAACCTGATGACCGCCAGACACTGGTGAATCTGGCCAAGGACGCGGGGCTCGATAGCCAGCGTGCAGAAGCCGTGCTGGCCTCTGCGGAGTTCACTCGCGAAGTCCGCGAGCTGGAAGCGCTTTACCAGCAGCGCGGCGTCCAGTCGGTCCCGGCGATGATCATCAACGACCGGCACCTCCTGTCCGGATCGCAATCGGTCGCTGATTACCGGCAAGCGCTGCTCCAGGCGGCGCAGGTTGTCGCTCACGTCTGACCCTTGAAAATCTGTTCACTCAATTCATCTCGATTACATGAGGAATCATCATGAGCACGTCCAATAAAGTCGTAGTGATTACCGGCGCATCTCAGGGCATTGGCGCAGGCCTGGTCAAAGGCTTCCGTGAGCGCGGTTATCAAGTGGTCGCGACGTCCCGTTCAATCCAGCCTTCAACGGATCCGGACATTCTGACCGTCGCTGGCGACATCGCTGATCCTGCAACGGCCGAGCGCGTGATTCGCCAAGCCGTGGCCCGTTTCGGTCGCATCGACACGCTGGTCAATAACGCGGGCATCTTTGTCGCGAAGCCATTCACCGAATACAGCCAGGCAGATTACGCCCAGGTCGTGGCCACCAACATGAGCGGCTTCTTCCACATCTCGCAACTGGCGATTGACGAGATGGAGAAGCACAGCAGCGGCCACATCGTCAGCGTGACTACGAGCCTGGTTGACCATGCCATCGACGGCGTACCTTCGGTGCTGGCCTCGCTGACCAAGGGCGGCATCAACGCGGCAACCAAATCGCTGGCGATCGAATACGCCAAGCGCGGGATTCGGGTCAACGCCGTGTCGCCGGGAATCATCAAGACGCCGATGCATGGTGTGGAGACTCACGAAGCGCTCGGCAGCCTGCATCCGCTGGGTCATATGGGTGAGATTGACGACATCGTGCAAGCGATCCTCTATCTGGACAGCGCGAACTTCGTGACCGGTGAAATCCTGCACGTCGATGGCGGTCAGAGCGCGGGGCATTGATTGCTCGGTTGTCCCTGCAACAGAAAACGGCACTGTCGGTGTATACCGGCGGTGCCGTTTCATGTAGTAAACACCGGGATGAAATGTCCGTTGAGACTCGGTGTCCGCCTTTATGAAACGCCACTTTGATGACTTGCAGTTGGGCAGTATCGAACTCTTTTGCCTCGCCGCCGAGGCCCGCAGCTTCACCGCTGCCGCACAGCTAGCCGGGGTGACACCGGCAGCGGTGAGCCGATCGATTCTGCGTCTGGAACAACGCCTGGGTTCGCGGCTTTTCGCCAGAACCACGCGCAGCATTCGGTTGACTGAGGCCGGGCGAAATTTTTTCGTCCAGTGCAGCCAGGCCCTGACCCAACTGGTCGAGGCGCAACAAGAAGTCATGGGCGCGCAAACGACCGCGTCAGGACGCTTGCGCATCAGTCTTCCGACCACTTACGGGCATCACCGCATTCTGCCGTTGCTGCCAGCATTTCGAGCGCTTTACCCACAAGTCACAGTGGACATCCACTTGGGTAATCGCAATATCGACTTCGTCGCCGAGGGCTACGATCTGGCGATCCGCGTCCGCGCACAACCGGACTCGACCCTGATTGCACGCCTGCTTGAAGACGCCAGACTGGTGGTGGTGGCGTCGCCCGACTACCTGCACAAAGCGGGCGCACCGCAGACCCTGGAAGATCTGGCGCAGCACGAGTGCATCCAGTTCGAACTGCCCAGCAGCGGGCGGCGGATTTCCTGGCTGTTTCAGGAAGATGGCAAGGATCGTGAAGTGTTCTCCGACGGCGGTTACTCCTGCTCAGACGATGTGCTCGGCGGCGTAACCCTGGCCAAGCATGGCGCGGGACTGTTCCAGACCTACAAATTCATTGTCGAACAGGAACTGGCGGACGGCCGCCTCGTCGAGGTTCTTCAAACCTATAGCGGTCGCTCAAGGCCTTACACCTTGCTGTACCCGCACGGCCGCTATGTGCCGCAACACGTGCGCGCCTTCGTCGATTTTCTTCTGCAATACCGCGAGCAATGGGCGGCGCTTTAGCGGCAAATACGCCCGACACGACAGACCGATTGCACTGGCTCTGGCCACGCAGGTAGTATTGAGAGAGATTCTCACTAACATCTGGAAAGCTCACCAGTGCATTCTCTTCCGTCCAGCAAGCTGGGATTCTTTTTCAGCGATCATCATCGTTGGCTGCTGCAACACATCAATCGGCAGGTACGTAACCACGCGGACGCCGAGGACACCGCCGCCGATACCTTTTGCCAGTTGTTGGTGGCGCGAGTGGACCCTGACAGCATCGAGCAGCCACGCGCCTACCTGTCGACCATTGCGCGCCGGTTGATCTTCGACCGTCATCGTCGACGCAAGCTGGAACTGGCTTACCTTGAGCGCCTCTCGGCATTGCCCGAAGCCTTGGCGCCCTCCCCTGAAGAACAACTGCAATTGATCGAAGCCCTTGTGGCCATCGACCGGGCCATCGACGGCTTGCCGTTGATCGTCAAGGCGACGTTCCTCTACAGCCAACTGGATGGGCTGAGCTACGTGGCGATTGCGCAGAAACTGGGGCTGTCGGAGCGGACGGTGAGCCGTTACATGAAACAGGCCTTGCGCCAGTGCTACCTGTGCGACATGGCGCCATGAGCAAAACCCGCCTGGACCCGATCAGCGAGCAGGCCATCGACTGGATGGTCAAGCTTCGCGCCGGCACCCCGGATGCCGCACTGCAACAACGTTTCGACGCCTGGTTGGCGATGGACCGCGCGCATAGCCAGGCCTGGAACAACTTGCAGGAACGCCTCGGCGGATCGTTCAACACGGTACGAACGCTGGATCGACGCCTGCCCGGCCAGGCGAGTGAGGCGCGTCAGGTTTTGTTGCAGCCACAGGCCTCGCGCCGCGACGCCTTGCGCTTGCTCGCCGGCCTGGGTCTGCTGGGTGGCAGTCTGTTGCTTGGCAGTAAAACCCGCCTGGGAGAAACGCTGCTGGCTGATCTGCATACCGGACGCGGTCAGCGACAGACGTTCAATCTGGCCGATGGCAGCCGCCTGAGCCTGAACGCCGACAGCGCGGTGGATCTGCGTTTCGATGATCAGCAGCGGGTGGTCATTCTGCGCCACGGCGAATTGGTCATCGATGTCGCGCCCGATCCGCGCCGTCCGCTAATCGTATGCACCGCCGAAGGCGAAATGCGTGCACTGGGCACGCGTTTCCTGGTCATTCAAGAACAGGACGCCAGTCGCCTCGTGGTGCTGCAGCATTCCGTGCAGGCCCGGTTGTTCGATGGCACCACGCAAATCGTTCATGAAGGCCAGGCAGCGCTGCTCTCCCCGCGCAGCATCACATTGGCCAGCGGCGATGAGCGTCGACGCGCCGACTGGTTGAGCGGGCGTTTGAATGTGCTGGATGAGTCGCTGGAGCAAGTGGTCGGAGCGCTGCGTCCTTACCATCGTGGTTTCGTCCGCGTGGCACCGGAGATTCGCGGTCTGCGCGTGCAAGGCGTGTTCCCGCTGGACGACCCCGAACGCACCCTCGGCGCCCTGGCCGAAACCCTGCCGATTCGCGTGAATCGTTACAGTCCGTGGCTGACATTGATCAGCAAAAAGTGATGGGCGAAAAGTTTTTTTGAAAATCGTTCTTGTTTGTGTCCGGTTTTCATTTCTCATCCCTCCTATCTCCTGACACTTCAAAACAAACAGGAGAATGTTGTGCTCAACACGTGGCCCCGTACCCTTCCCGTCGCCGTTGCCCTGGCAACCCTGGCGAGCTCAGCGCTGGCGCAAGACCTGAGTTTCAATCTGCCGGCCGGCCCTCTCGCCAGCACGCTCAATGCGATTGCCGGCCAGAGCGGGCAAATCATTTCGCTGGAGCCAGCGCTGGTGCAAGGCAAACGGGCGCCGGCGGTGATCGGCCAGATGCCGGCTGAACAGGCGCTGCAAAAGGCGCTGTCGGGCAGCGGTTTGCAGCTACGCGTGACAGGGCAAGGCAACTTCAGCGTCGAGCCGGCCACTGACAGCAACGCGGCGCTGCAACTGGGTGCCACCAACATCGTTGAACGCAGCTACGGCGCCACCACCGAAGGCTCGGGATCCTACGCCGCAAAGGCCGTGACCATCGGCAAAGGCACGCACACGCTCAAGGAAATTCCGCAGTCGGTCACCGTGATGACCCGCAAACAAATGGACGATCAGGGCCTTACCGATCTCAAGGACGCGGCCAACAAAACCACAGGGCTGGTCGGTGTTCAGGGCGTGGGCAAAGGCATGATCCTCACTTCGCGCGGTTTTCAGATCGACGACTGGCAGTACGACGGCGTGCCGATCATGCGTAACTCTTACGCCCTGGGTAACTGGGCGACACAGGACCTGATTTTCTTTGATCGCCTGGAAATTCTCCGTGGCGCATCCGGCCTGCTACAAGGCACCGGCAGCCCCGGTGGCGCGATCAATCTGGTGCGTAAACGCGGTCAGAATGCGCCGACCGTGACCATCACCGGCAAGGCCGGCTCCTGGGATCACTACGGCCTGCAACTGGATGCCGGTGGCCCGCTGAACTCGACGGGCACCGTGCGCGGGCGCTTCGTTGCCGACGAAGACCAGAGCCAGTCGTTCGTCGATTACGAATGGAGCAAAACCCACTCGCTGTACGGCGCGCTGGACTTCGATCTGCGCGACGACACCACGCTCGGTCTGGCCATCAGCAACTCGGATGGCGAGTCACGCCCGATGATCCGTGGCCTGCCCCGCTACTCCGACGGCAAGCCGCTGAATGTGCCGCGATCGACCTACGGCGGCGCGCGCTGGAACCATCTGGACATCGACGTCACCACGCTTTACGCCGATCTGGAGCACCGCTTCAATGACGATTGGGCGTTCAAGGTCGGCGCCGTGCGCATGGATGAAACCAACAAGGGCAAAAGTCAGCGGCTGCAAACCAGCGGCGACGGGATCAAGCCTGATGGCAGCGGTATTCAATACGCTGACTTCGTGACGGATTTCGATGCGACCAAACTCGGTCTCGACATGAATCTCACCGGCCATTTCGAAGCCTTGTCGATGGAGCACGAAGTCATGCTCGGCGGTAACTACGCCAAGTACACGTCCGACGACAAATACGCTCGAACCTTTAACAACAACACCACTGACACGATTTTCGACATCGATCATGACCGTCCGGACATCAGTTACGAAGGGCTACTGAACACACCGGGCGGCCAAGGAACGCCGAGCAAATACGACATTCGCCAGAAGGGCTTGTATGGCAGTTGGCGGGTAAAACCGATCGACTCGCTGACTCTGGTGCTGGGCTCGCGCGTCAGTTGGTTCGATTACAGCTACAAGTACGCAACGCAAAGAGCCTTCAGTAATGTGGCGATCCCTCAACCGGAAAGCACCATGAACGAAACCGGCGAAGTCACACCGTATGCCGGCATCGTCTACGACCTGAGCCGCGAGTGGGCGGTGTACGCCAGCTACACCGACGTGTTCGAGCCGCAGACCAACCGCACGGCGAGCGGCTCGGCGCTCAAACCGGTGGTGGGCAGCAACTATGAGGTCGGGCTCAAGGGCGAATTGCTGGATGGCCGGGTGAACACCTCGCTGGCGCTATTCCGCTACGACCAGGAAAACCGTGCCGTCAACGACCTCGCTTCGGGCATGGTCTGCGACGGTTGGTATTGCTCCAACGCCGCCGGCAAAGTCCGCAGTCAGGGGATCGAAGCCGAGATCAGCGGCGAAGTCCTGAACAACCTGCAACTGTTCGCCGGCTACACCTACAACACCACCAAATACCTCGATGACCCGGACAATGAAGGCAAAGTCTTCAGCACCTGGACGCCGAAACACATGCTGCGGGTCTGGGGCGACTACCAGTTCAGCGGCGACTGGGAACGCGTCAGCACTGGTCTGGGTTTCACCACCCAAAGCCACACGCTGGGTTATGAACACACCTACGACGTCGCCGGTTACACCGTGTGGAGTGCCCGTCTCGGCTACCAGTTGAGCAAGGAAATCGGTCTGGCGGTGAACGCCAACAACCTCTTCGACAAGCGCTACTACACCGCTGCCTACAACCAGCTCAACGGCAACAACAACTTCGGCGACCCGCGCAATGTGATGTTCAGCGTGAAGTACACACCGGAGTTCTGAGTCATCTGTTCAGCGTCGATCCGCCGGATGCCGGTTTGCGGCGGATCAACCTGAACGTCAAACAGCCAACAGTTGCCGGGTGGTCGCCATCGACGTATTCAACGATTGCCCGGTACGTTGCAACTTGTTCAGCAGGCTCGCCCCCAGCCAGAGCTGATAAAGGGTTTCCGCCAGATGGCGGGCATCGCCGCCGGGCAGACTCTTTTCCGCCTGGCCCTGCTCGATGCACAGGGTAATGCGCGACACCACTTGTTCGGCACCATCACGCAACGTGAGGCGCATCGACTCGGACAGGTCGGCGACTTCGGCACTGAGCTTCACCACCAGACATTCGTCGCCGTGCCCTTCGAGGGTGCAGCGATCCTGCCAGCCCTGCCAGTAATCCATCAGCCGTTCAAAAGCACTCAGCCCCGGCAATGTCAGGCGTCGCTCCATGTCAGTGAGATAACCGACAAAGTAGTCCGCAAGCAAGGCCTGGCCGTAGAGTTCCTTGGATTTGAAGTAGTGATAGAACGAGCCCTTGGGCACACCGGCGGTTTGCAGGATCTCATTGAGGCCGACACTGGTGAAGCCCTTCTCGGCCATCATCCGGTGGCCGGTATCGAGCAAGTGTTGGCGGGTATCGTCGTAGGTCGGTTTCATGGGGCGCAAAATACCAGGCAATAGACCAGTCGTTTATTTCAGAGGAACGGAAGTTTGCCACACCTGTCACTGAAAAAGCTTCGGATAAAAAATTACTAGACGACTGGTCTAATTGGAAACTATGCTGCGCTCCGACATGCAATCTTCCGGTGTCGCCGCTGCGCAAATCCGTTGCGCAGTGACGCCACTCGATCAACCCCAGGGTGCTCTATGAAAATCTTGATGGTTCTGACTTCGCACGATCAACTCGGCAACACCGGCAAGAAAACCGGCTTCTGGCTGGAAGAATTCGCCGCCCCCTACTACGCCTTCAAGGACGCCGGTGCCGACGTCACCCTGGTCTCGCCAGCCGGCGGCCAGCCACCGCTCGATCCGAAAAGTGATGAGCCCGACGCCCAGACCGCCGAGACCGACCGCTTCCGCCAAGACCCGGCAGCTCAACAGGCACTGGCCAACACCGGGCGCCTGGCCGAAGTGAGCGCAGATGATTTCGACGCTGTGTTCTATCCAGGTGGCCACGGTCCACTATGGGATCTGGCCGAAGACAAACAGTCGATCGCCCTCATCGAAGCGTTTGACCGCAGCAACAAGCCCCACGGTTTCGTCTGCCATGCGCCGGGCGTGCTGCGTCACGTTGTGAATGCTCAAGGCAAACCGTTGATCCAGCATCGCGAAGTCACCGGTTTCACCAATTCGGAAGAGGCTGCTGTTGGCCTGACCGACGTGGTGCCGTTCCTGATCGAAGACGAGTTTCAGCGCCTCGGCGGCCGTTACTCCAAAGTGGCTGACTGGCAGGTGCATGTGGTCGCTGATGGGCAATTGGTCACTGGCCAGAACCCGGCCAGCTCCGCCGCTGTTGCCGAGAAACTGTTGAAGATGCTCGGCTGATACCTGCCGCGTCGATACCCCCGAACGCCGTGCGCGTGCCGCACGGCGTTTTTTTTGCCCGCCCAATAGACGACTGGTCTAATAAATCCCTGCACAAGGTTCCCCATGAACAACAGCGTTTACTTCACTCCCGCCAAGCTTGGCTTGCACACCCTGAAAAACCGTATCGTCCTGCCACCCCTCACCCGCCAGCGCAGCACCCAGCCGGGCAACATCGCCAATGAATTGATGGCCGAGTATTACCAACAGCGTGCCGGCGCCGGTTTGCTGGTGACCGAGGGCACGCAGATTGAACCGCGTGGCCAGGGTTACGCCTGGACACCGGGCATTCACACGCCGGAACAAATTGCCGGGTGGCGCAAAGTCACCGACGCCGTGCATGCGGTCGGCGGCGTGATATTTGCCCAGCTCTGGCACGTCGGTCGCGTGTCCCACAGTGCATTGCAACCGGGTGGCGCCGCGCCGGTTTCGGCTTCCGCCGTCGCCACCGACCGGGTCAGCGTGTTCATCGAAACCGCGCCCGGCACTGGCGAACTGGTGCCGCCGTCGACACCTCGCGCACTGAGCACCGACGAAGTTGAAGAACTGGTTCAGCTGTATATTCAGGCCGCGCGCAATGCGATGGAGGCCGGCTTCGACGGCATCGAACTGCACTGCGCCAACGGTTATCTGGTCAACCAGTTCATCTCCGCCCACAGCAATCTGCGCATCGATCAGTACGGTGGTTCGTTGCAAAACCGCCTGCGTTTTCTGCGCGAAGTGGTGGCAGGCGTCGCCGAATGCATCGGCAAGGAAAAAGTCGGTGTGCGTTTCGCGCCGCTGTTCAGCACCACCGATGAAGCGCGGACGTATCTGGGCATGGTCGAGGAAGATCCCTACACCACCTACATTGAAGCGATCAAAATCCTCGAAGCAGTCGGCATCGCCTATCTGTCTATCGCCGAAGCCGATTGGGACGATGCACCCGCCATGCCGCAAACCTTCCGCCAAGCGGTACGCGAAACCTTCAGCGGCGCGATCATTTACGCCGGGCGTTACAACGCCGAATCCGGCGCGCGGTTACTCGATTCCGGCCTCGCCGACATGGTCGCTTTCGGTCGCCCGTTCATGGCCAACCCGGATCTGCCGGCGCGAATCGCCAACGACTGGCCGTTGAACGCCCTCAACCCGGCCACGGTTTACGGCGGCACTGCTGAAGGCTACGTCGATTACCCGATGTATCCCGGCTGATCAGAAAAACCTATACAAAATCACATTTCCGTACAACTATCTGAACAAAGGCCCCTCGACCGCTGGCTAACTCTATTGCCTCTCATCAGGCTGAATCCGTTCGCATGAAAGCAACCCACCGGCTGTGCCTGGTCCTCGGCGACCAGTTATCTTTCGATCTCGCCTCGTTGCTGGGGCTGGATCGCGAACGCGACACCGTTCTGCTGGTAGAGGTGATGGAGGAAGCCAGCCATGTTCCTCATCACCCGCAAAAGATCGTGCTGGTGTTCAGCGCCATGCGGCACTTTGCCGAGGCGTTGCGCGGCCAGGGCTTTCGGGTGCAGTACGTCACGCTCGACGACCCAGACAATACCGGCACCGTGCCCAGCGAATTGCAGCGCTGGCATGCGCTATTACAGCCGGACGAGGTGCACCTGACCGAAACCGGTGACTGGCGTCTGGAGCAGTCGTTGAAGGACTGTGGTTTGCCGATTGAATGGCACAGCGACAGCCGTTTTCTCTGCACACGTGGCGAATTCGCCGACTGGGCGGCCGGTAAAAAGCAGCTGCGCATGGAGTTCTTCTATCGCGAGATGCGCCGCAAGAGTCGACTCCTGCTCAACGGCGACGGAACGCCGGTTGGCGGCGCGTGGAATTTCGACGCCGACAATCGCAAGTCGCTGCCCAAAGGTGTCAAGCCGCCCTACCCGCTCAACTTCGCTACAGACGCCATCACCCACGAAGTCATCGCGCTGGTGAAAGAACGCTTTGCCAACCACTACGGTTCCGTAGACGACTTCAACTACCCGGTGACACACGCCGATGCTCAGGCGCTGTGGGCATATTTCATGGATTTCGGCCTGGCCGGTTTTGGCGATTATCAGGACGCCATGGCCAGCGACGAACCGTTTCTGTTTCATGCGCGGATCAGCGCTGCGCTCAACATCGGGCTGCTCGATCTGCGTCAGCTGTGCAGCGACGTGGAGGCCGCCTATTGGTCGGGCAGCGTTGCCCTGAATGCCGCCGAAGGCTTTATTCGGCAATTGATCGGCTGGCGCGAATACGTGCGTGGCGTTTACTGGCTGAAGATGCCCGACTACGCCGAGGGCAATGCATTCGGTAACAGCAGGCCATTACCGGAGTTCTACTGGACCGGTGACACGCAGATGAATTGCATGCGCCAGGCCATCGGTCAAAGCCTGAAACACGCCTATGCCCACCATATCCAGCGGCTGATGGTGACCGGCAATTTCGCCTTGCTGACCGGCATTGCGCCGAAGCAGATCTGCGAATGGTATCTGGCCATTTACATGGACGCTTTCGACTGGGTCGAGCTGCCCAACACGTTGGGCATGGTGATGCATGCCGACGGTGGTTATCTCGGTTCCAAGCCCTACTGCGCGAGCGGCCAGTACATCAAAAGGATGTCCGATTACTGTCGCGGCTGTGCTTACAAAGTGGCTGAAAGCACCACTGATGACGCCTGCCCCTTCAATTCTCTTTACTGGCATTTCCTGATCCGTCATGGCGATGTTCTGCGCGGCAATCAACGCATGGGCATGCTCTACAAAAACCTCGACCGCATGTCTGCGGACAAGCAACAGGCACTTTGGCAGCGTGGCCAGGGGCTGCTCGACAGGCTGGATAACGGTCAGTCGTTTTGAAGCTGCAACTTAAGCATGAGGCGCCGTGTCAATGGGTGATCCAGAGTGTTCGTTTGCAGTACGTTGAATGAGCTCAGAGCACAACAATCAATAAGGCATGAGTGGTGGAATCCCTGAAACATCTTACTCGTGAGGCGCTTGAGTCAGAGGTCCTGCGTCTGCGCCAGGCGCTCGAAAGCGGCGCAGTGGCTTCGCCAGCCGTCGCTCAATTCGACATGGCCACGCAACTTGCTGCCAGCCGGGTCGCGCTCGCCAGCAGCGAGGCACGCCAGCGGGCGATTTTCGAATGCGCGGTCGATTTCGCCATGGTCGTCACCGATCCACTGGGCATCATCACCGAATGGAACTCCGGTGCCGCCAATGTCATGGGCTGGACCGCCGAGGAAATGCTCGGCCAGAGCGCCGAGCGCTTTTTCACTCCGGCGGATCGTGCCGCCGGCCGTGTCGGACTGGAAATGCAGCGCGCGTTGCTGGAAGGACGTGCCTCTGATGAACGCTGGCACCTGCACAAGGACGGCCAACTGTTCTGGGCATCGGGTGAGCTGATGCCACTGTACGCTGACAATCAGGATCATCTGGGCTTTGTGAAAATCCTCCGTGATCGCACCGACGAACATCTGGCCGGACGCGCACTCTTCGAGACTCAAGAGCGCTATCGTCTGGCGGTCAAGGCGACCCGCGATGCGGTCTGGGACTGGGATTTGCAAACCGGACAGATCTTATGGAACGAAGCACTGCAGCAAGCTTATGGATTCCCGCCCGCCGCCATCGATTCGACCAGTGATTGGCGCTTTGCCCAGGTCCACCCGCAGGATCGCGACAGCGTCCAGGCCTCGATCCGTTCGGCGATTGCCGGCAGCGAATCGACCTGGAGCGCCGAATATCGCTTCCGCTGCGACGACGGGTCGTACGCCGAGGTGCTTGATCGCGGCCACTTGATCCGCAACACCGACGGCAAAGCCGAACGCATGATCGGCGCGATGCTCGACCTGACCCGTTCGCGCAGTGCCGAAACCGCATTGCGCCTGAGCGAAGAACGCTTCAGCACTATTTTGGAAACCATCGAAGCAGCCTTCGCCATTGTCAAAGTCAAATTCGACGCCGACGACCGCCCGGTGGATTACTTCTTCGTCGAGGCCAACCCGGCATTCGAGCGTCAGTGCGGGGTCAATCTGCGCGGCAAATGGGTGACCGAGTTCGCGCCGAATCTGGAAAGCTTCTGGTTCGAGACTTACGGTCATGTCGCCAAGACCGGCGAGCCGGCGAATTTCGAAAGTTACGCCAACACCTTTGAGCGCTGGTTCGACGTGCGCGCCGTTCGCGTGGGTGCTCCAGCCGATCGGCAGATCGCGATCTTTTTCAGCGACGTCACCCAACGCCGAGACGCGGAAGAACGATTACGGATCAGCGAGGCGGTCGCCCGGGAAAACGTCGAGCGCGTACAACTCGCCCTCGCCGCCGGCGCCATTATCGGCACCTGGCACTGGGATCTGCCGAGCGATCGCTTCTCCGTAGACGAAGGCTTTGCCCGCGTATTCAACCTTGACCCGGCGCTGGGTCGCGACGGCCTGAGCCTGGAACAAGTGGCGAAGACCGTACACCCCGATGACCAGGACGGACTCACCGGCGCAATCACCGTAGCGATTGCCCGCGGCGGCGCTTATTCCCATCAGTACCGGGTGTGCGGCGCCGATGGAAAATACAACTGGATCGAAGCCAATGGCCGCGTCGAATGCGCTGACGACGGCACCCCGCTGCGCTTCCCCGGCGTGCTGATCGATGTCGAGGAGCGGCGCAATGTCGAGGCCGAACGTGACCGCGCCAACGCAGCGTTGCGCGCGCTCAACGACAATCTCGAACAACGCGTGTCGGCGCGCACGGCCGATCTCATGCAGGCCGAAGAGAAGCTGCGCCAGTCACAGAAGATGGAAGCAGTCGGGCAGTTGACCGGTGGTCTGGCCCATGACTTCAACAACCTGCTGGCCGGCATATCGGCAGCGCTGGAGCTGATGGAAAAACGCATCGCTCAGGGCCGCTTGAAAGACGTCGACAAGTACATGGTCACCGCTCAAGGCGCGACCCGTCGTGCAGCCGCCCTGACCCATCGGCTTCTGGCGTTCTCCCGCCGCCAGACGCTCGACCCGCGTCCGACCGACGTCAACACGTTGATTGTCGGGATGACCGAATTGATCCAGCGCACCGTCGGCCCGAGCATTCGTTTGCAAACGCTGGCAGCCCCCGATCTATGGCCGGCGCTGGTCGACGCCAGTCAACTGGAAAATGCCCTGCTCAACCTGTGCATCAACGCCCGCGACGCCATGCCCGATGGCGGGCGCATCACGGTGGAAACGTCCAATCGATCGATTGCGGTCCAGTCTGCGCAAACCCTCGATCTGCCCGAAGGCGAGTACCTGTGTCTCTGCGTCACGGACACCGGCACCGGCATGAGCGCCGAAGTCATCGCCAAGGCCTTCGACCCGTTTTTCACCACCAAACCGCTCGGTCAGGGCACGGGACTTGGGCTGTCGATGATCTATGGGTTCACCAAGCAATCGGGCGGTCAGGTGCGCGTGCACTCTGAAGTCGGCCAAGGCACGACAATGTGCATTTACCTGCCACGCTATCGTGGTGAGGCGCAGCAAAGTCACGATGCCACCCACAGCACCGCGACGCCGGTGGCGAAAGCTGGCGAGACTCTGTTGATCGTCGACGACGAACCGACGGTGCGGATGTTGCTCAAGGATGTGCTCAGCGAACTTGGCTACACCGTGCTGGAGGCCGCCGACAGTGTCGAGGGTCTGGAAACGTTGCGATCCCGTGTACACATCGATCTGCTCATCACCGATGTCGGTTTGCCCGGCGGCATGAACGGACGGCAAATGGCCGATGCGGGCCGGGAAATCCGGCCGAAACTGAAAACTTTGTTCATCACCGGCTACGCCGAAAACGCGGTGATCGGTGGCGGCCAGCTCGGACCGGGCATGCAGGTCCTGACCAAACCTTTTGCCGTCGACACCCTGGTGGCCCGAGTCAGCAATCTGATGTCCACCAACGTCGAGTGAGGCTGCTGTGAGCAATCATCTGGATCGCCGCAATAATCTGTCGCTGGACAGCCTTAATTTTTTCCTCGCGGATGTGCGCGACGGCCTCGGGCCGTATCTGGCGATCTATCTGCTGGCCGTGCACCACTGGGACCCGGCCAGTATCGGCGTGGTCATGACAATTGCCGGCATCGCCGCGCTGATTACCCAAACACCGGCCGGCGCACTGGTCGACAGCAGCCGCGCCAAACGCGCACTGATCGCCATCGCGGCACTGATCGTCACCGGCAGTTGCCTGCTGCTGCCCTTCGTGACGTCCTTCAGTCTGGTGGCGTTGACGCAAGCCTTGAGCGCAGCGGCTGCCTCGATATTTGCCCCGGCCATTTGCGCGATCACCCTGGGCATGACCGGCCCGCGAGCGTTCACCCGGCGAACCGGGCGCAACGAAACCTTCAACCATGCCGGCAATGCCTGCGCCGCTTTGCTCGCCGGGGTGTTCGCGTATCTGTTCGGTCCCGTTGCAGTGTTTTATCTGATGGCCGGCATGGCCCTCGCCAGTGTGATCGCTCTGTACTTTGTCAGCGCAGATGCCATCGACCATGACCTCGCACGCGGCCTCGACCCCGTCGCCGCAGGTCAACATCAACCCTCCGGTTTGACAGTGTTGCTCAGTAACGGGCCATTGCTGCTGTTTGCCATTTGCTGCGCGCTGTTTCACCTGGCGAATGCCGCCATGCTGCCGCTGGTAAGCCAGAAACTCGCACAAACCAATTTGCAAATGGCCACGCCACTGACGTCCGCGTGCATTGTCGCGGCGCAACTGGTGATGGTTCCGGCTGCGCTGCTGGTCGGCGCCAAAGCCGATGTGTGGGGGCGCAAACCCTTGCTGCTCGCGGGTTTTCTGATCCTGCCCCTGCGCGGCGTGCTCTACACACTCTCTGACGACCCTTATTGGCTGGTCGCGGTGCAAATGCTCGATGGCGTCGGCGCGGGTCTGTTCGGCGCGCTGTTTCCGATCATGGTCAAAGACCTCACGCAAGGCACCGGCCATTTCAATATCAGCCTGGGCGCATTGACCACCGTGTTCGGTCTCGGCGCGGCGCTGAGTAATGGTCTGGCCGGATTTGTCGTGCAAGGGGCGGGTTACAGCGCGGCGTTTCTGACGTTGGCGGGGATTGCGGCGACAGCCGTGATGCTGCTTTGGGTGGGAGTTCCGGAGACGTTGCGTGGGTCGCCGACTTCCGGACTCGCCTCCAGATATGGGTAGTCGAGAACTCGCTCGTGTGCCTGCAGAAACGACGCAGTGCTATGCTCCGAAACAGAATACGAGGGATTCCAAATGTCTGGATCAACCACTGACAACGTTGCGAATGAAGTTCGCCTGCTCGCCCGGAAACACAAGATTACCGCCGACCGTGACAGCCTGAGCTGCATGGCGGTCACGATCACGCGCCTGGCGGGTGATGTCGTGGAACTGGACGGAATTGAGCAATTACTCGTGAACCTCAAAAGAAAGGGCATTCTTAGCAAAACAGAGATCATGGCCCTGCAAGGACGTTACCTGCAGGAAAAGAGACGTTGCAAAAAGCAACTCAGCGCATGACCTTTGACCCCTTCGGCAATTTCGAGACTGAGTATTGACGCGGCCTTACGATTCGGATTGAAACGTCAGAAAAAAGTAAAAGCCTGCTGGTCAGGGCAGGCTTTCGATTAGCGGTGGCGACTATTTTTGCAAAGCCGTCAGCGCCGAGTAGCTGTTCATCAGGTTGCGATAGTTGGGGATCCGCTGCGACAGCAGATTGCCCAGCCCTTCAATATCGTTGCGCCAGTCGCGGTGCAGCTCACAGGCGACCGAGAACCAGTTCATCATTTGCGCACCGGCCTGGGTCATGCGACTCCACGCGGCCTGTTGCACGGTGGTGTTGAAGGTGCCGGAGGCATCGGTCACCACGAACACATCAAAGCCTTCCGCCAGCGCCGACAGTGTCGGGAACGCTACGCAGACGTCCGTCACCACACCGGCGATGATGATCTGTTTGCGGCCAGTGGCCTTGATCGCCTTGACGAAGTCTTCGTTGTCCCAGGCGTTGATCTGGCCTGGGCGAGCGATGTACGGCGCGTCCGGGAACATCTCTTTCAGCTCCGGCACCAGCGGGCCGTTCGGGCCTTGTTCGAAACTGGTGGTGAGGATGGTCGGCAGTTCGAAGAATTTGGCCAGATCGGCCAGCGCCAGCACGTTGTTCTTGAACTCGTTCGGCGAGAAGTCCTGCACCAGCGAAATCAGACCGGTCTGGTGATCGACCAGCAGTACTACGGCGTCGTCTTTGTTGAGGCGGTTGTAGGTTGGAGTGTTCATCTGTGCAGTCCTTTTCAGTTGTGTGATTTGTTGTTGCGTTCAAGATGGGCACAGATTACTGACACACTGAAACGGGATAAATCGGCTGAAAAGCGTTTCACCGTCAACTCAAAAAGGACAATCGCGCGATACTGATTGCGGACTTCCAGCGTCTTCCCGACTTTCCGGCGATCCTTGTCATACGGTTGCAAGGCTTCGCGTATGCAATGAAACCCAGGGAGATCAGGCGAAGCGGTTATTAACTAATAACCCCTTCATTAAGCCGTCGCTCGTACGTTGTACTAGGATAGGATCCAATTCCTGCAGCAATTGCTCGTTCAAGGAGATCGTCGACGAAGCTGAAAGGACGTTTGTAATCACGCAATTTCATGGATGACGTAGATGAATTCATACCTGTTCCCCCACATCGGCAAAGTCATTGCGAGCACCGGCAGCCGGCATTTCCCGCGCATGCTGCATGACCTCATCCGCACCCAACTGGCGGTCGATGCCACGCACATTCGGCAGATGCGCGTCGAACCGTTGGGGCGCACCGCCAGCAGCAGTGAGTTCGAACCGCTGAAAGATTCGGCCCTGCTGGCCGAAACGATATTTTCCGAACACAGTGCCGCGGCGCCCGATGCCCTGCCGACCTCTGAGTCATCGGCTAGCGCCGACGCCTCGCAATTGCATCTGACACGCCGCAAGGACGGTTACCGCTATGTGATTTCGGTCTACCGCAACGGTGAGTCCCAGCGTTTTTCCGCGCAGGAACGCAGCCTCTTGCAAGATATTTCCCCAGTGCTGTTGCCCATGGTGGAAAAACACATCGACGCACTGCAACCCGCCAGCATTGACGCAGAACGCCCCTCAGAGACGGCGGAAGGCTCGGGACTGGAAACCCTGCGAGGGCGTTTTACCGAGCGTTTGCAGCAATTGGGGTTGAGCCTGTCGAATCGCGAAACCGAAGTGTGCGTCGGCCTGCTCGCCGGACGCACCGCGCCGGAACTGGCCGAGCAGTTGCAGTTGAAGGTCAATACGGTGGAAAGCTATCTCAAACGCGCCGCCATCAAACTCGGGATCAGCGGCCGGCATTCATTGATGCGCTGGATGTATTCGCCGCTGGAAACCTCAGCCTCAAGCGCGGCCTGACAACCCCGGTTTTTGCGTACGACTTCAGATCCATCCCCCTCACCCAGCCCTCTCCCCCAGAGGGCGAGGGGGAAAGGGAGCCGATCTTCATGTTTTTCAAACCCCGAGTTCGGCTCGGTGGTTCAAGTCGGTTTAGCTCGCAAGTTCAACCCAGTCAGTCCCCTCTCCCCCCGGGTGTATGTACCGGACACATGGTGGACAGGTGTTCGGACACATGGTGGACAGGTGTTCGGACACATGGTGGACACTTTTTAATAGACACATTGCTCATCGCGAAGGAGATGACCTGTGTCTTGGGAAGA